>CAZTLH010000250.1:0-4725 GCA_964614335.1 uncultured Gammaproteobacteria bacterium | reverse complement strand
CCTGCCAGTCCGGCACATCCCGTTGCACTTTCTCCAACACCGGCTCCGGCAAAGCGCCGGGACCTGCACTAAAATTGATGACTCTACTCACATTCATCTCTCCTGAAAATCGGTATCGCACTTGACTGCGACACGATATTAATTCACTCAAATATTACTGTTACCCGATACAACCAGACGAAGAAATACCGTTTAAAACCATATCACAATATTGTTAAACCGGATCGAATCCATCGCGACATATGAGCGTATACCCCTGATCTGCACGGCCTAATCTGTCTTGGGCCAGGAGGCTGTCCGAGAACAGGAGCCATTGCGAGGGGAAGCGGGTGAGGCTATTTTTTCGATCATTTGAGGCGAATGTGTTCTATTGAACGATGGAGCGGAAAATTGATCCAAAGCCCGCTTTTGTGCAGCAGGCTTCCTATTCTCGGACAGGCTCCTAGCTCTCCTCTATTCTCGGACAGCCACTTATCAAATAAAATCATAACTCATTGTTAATAATGAATAATATATTTATCACTTTCAGCCTCCAACAAGGCCAACGATCCCCCATGTTTGCTGTGCGACAGCGCAGTGCCACCGGCGGTATGGGGGCTCCTAGCTCTCCTCTGTCGGGGTTTTGTCGACCTGAACAAGGTCAACACCTGTTTTTTTCGGGTGTTCGTCATTTTCATTGTCCTCGCGATCCTGAGCGCTATCAGGTGAAACTACGGAGTCCTCTTCCACAACACCCAAACTAACCAATACTTCATCGTCACCAATGTTGATCAAACGAACACCCTGGGTATTACGTCCCACACAACTGACCTCATCGACCCGGCTTCGAATCAAAACACCTGCATCAGTAATCAACATCATGTCATGGCCATCGGCAACCTGCCTGGCTCCTACTAACTGGCCGTTTCTGGCACTGATCTGGATGGAGATAACGCCTTGTCCACCACGATTCTTGCATGGAAAATCGGCAATAGCAGTACGCTTTCCGTAGCCATTTTCTGTTGCCAACAGAATCGAGTTATTTTCCTGTTCCGCGGCATCCACCACCACCATCGAGATCACCTTTTGATCCGGCTTGAGTGTGATCCCACGTACGCCCTGCCCGGTACGGCCGATGGACCGGATATCGGTGCCCCGAAATCGAATGGCCTTACCCGCATTGGAGAATAGCATCACATGGCTGTCACCACAGGTCAAACCAACATTGACCAGATAATCGTCCTCACGCAGGCCAATCGCGATAATTCCGTTACTACGAGGATTCGAAAAAGCCGTTAAGGGAGTCTTTTTAACCACCCCGCTTGCGGTGGCCATCATCACATAGTGATCAGGCAGATAATCACGTATCGGCAACACGGCGGTTACGCTTTCCCCGCTCTCCAGTGGCAGCAGATTGACCAGAGGTCGTCCCCTGGCCTGTGGTCCGGCCTGTGGCAAACGATAAACCTTCAGCCAATAGACCTTGCCCAGGCTGGAGAAACACAAAATCGTATCGTGGGTGCTGACCACAAATAACGAACTGACAAAATCCTCTTCCCGGGTGCGGGTCGCTGATCGCCCCCGTCCACCACGGTGCTGTGTTTGGTAGTCTGTCAATGGCTGCGACTTGGCATAACCATGATGCGACAAAGTGACCACACGGTCCTCTTCGACAATCAGGTCTTCATCTGTTAGATCATCGAGTTTTTCCAGAATCTCAGTCCGTCTGGCATCGCCATATTGTTCACGAACGGCGGCCAATTCCACGCGGATGACCTCCATCAGACGGTCAGGGTTACGCAGAATCTTCAGCAGTTCTGCAACTTTGTCCAGAATTTCATTGAATTCACGGTAGATCTTGTCCTGTTCGAGACCGGTCAAACGATGCAATTGCAAATCCAGAATGGCCTGGGCCTGTATTTCAGACAGCTGATAGCCCTGCGGCCCCAGTCCAAGGCCCTCCTCCTGATTCCCGGGGCGTGACAAACCGACATCTGCCTTATCCAGCATGGGCTTGACCACACCGGGCTGCCACAAGGTTGCCAGCAGTTTCTGTTTCGCTTCTGCAGAATTGGCCGCTGATTTAATCAGGGCTATGATGGCATCGATATTACCGAGGGCGACGGCAAGACCTTCCAAACGATGGGCCCGGTCACGAGCCTTGTTGAGATCAAATATTGACCTTCGTGTCACTACTTCCCGACGATGGCGGACAAACTCTTCGATCAGCTCCTTGAGGGTAAATGTTTTTGGCTGGTTATTGACCAGCGCCACCATATTGATACCAAAAACATTCTGTAACTGGGTGTGCTGGTAGAGATTGTTCAGAACCACTTCCGCGACTTCACCACGTCGCAACTCGATGACCATCCGCATGCCGTCTTTATCGGATTCATCGCGTAAGGCCGAGATTCCTGACAAACGTTTGTTCTTTGTTAATTCAGCGATTTTTTCGAGTAATCGAGCCTTATTGACCTGATACGGTAATTCGGTAACGATAATGGCGTCGCCACCGGTTTTTTTATTATGTTCGATATTGGTACGGCCACGGATATAGATCTTGCCACGCCCGGTATGATAAGCCGAACGGATACCGCTACTGCCATTGATCATGGCAGCCGTCGGAAAATCAGGGCCTGGAATATGTTCCATCAAATCGATTGCAGTGATTGCCGGATTATCAATATAGGCCAGACAACCGTTGATGACCTCGGTCAGATTATGGGGCGGGATATTGGTCGCCATACCCACGGCGATACCGGAAGATCCATTCACCAGCAGATTCGGTATCCGCGCCGGCATGACCGATGGCTGGGTTTCTGATTCGTCATAGTTGGGCACAAAATCGACCGTATCGCGATCCAGATCGAACAATAACTCATGTGCTATTTTGGATAGACGGATTTCCGTATAACGCATGGCAGCCGGGGAATCCCCGTCTACCGACCCAAAGTTTCCCTGACCATCGACCAAGGGATAACGCATCGAAAAGGATTGCGCCATACGGACGATGGTGTCATAGACAGCCGTATCGCCATGCGGATGATATTTACCGATGACATCACCGACAACACGCGCAGATTTTTTATAAGGCTTGTTCCAGTCGTTTCCGAGCACGTGCATTGCATACAACACACGCCGGTGCACAGGTTTGAGACCATCACAAACATCTGGCAAGGCCCGACCGACGATGACACTCATGGCGTAATCGAGATAGGAACGACGCATTTCCTGCTCTAAATTGGCAGGAATTGTTTCCAGGGCGATGATTTGCTGCTCTGTTGAATCCATGGCTTCGCTGTAGAAATTAAAATCAGGTAATTTTACCATAGACCGGGTTTGCTATGGCTTCTGCTGCGCTGAAATAGTTACCCCGTTGAGGAAGTATCCTTGATCGTGGTTGAATCCTCCAATGCCTGCCATAAACACCCTTCCGGGCATTTTTCTGCCAGTCGTTGCAGCCATTGTCGATGTGCCTGCAACTCATCATGATTCGCCTTGATCACCACAGTATCAACCCGTTGTGTTCGTTGCTGTCGGGATAGCGCCTGTCTGGATGCTGAATTGGTGGCAAAAGCCGTATCGAGCTGGTCCAAAAAATCAGTCTGACCACCGGTCATCAACAAGTACACTTCAGCCAGCAACCTGGAATCCAGTAACGCTCCATGCAATGTGCGGATGGTATTATCGACACCATACATCTTGCACAGCGCATCCAGGCTGACACGCTGGCCAGGATGCAAACTACGGGCTAATGCCAGGGTATCGAGCACTTCACACATATCAGCAACCTCGGGTTGTTCCTCCCTCAAAAGACGCAATTCACAATTCAGGAATTCCACATCAAAGGCGGCATTGTGGATTACCAGCTCGGCACCCTTGATGTAGTCGAGAAATTCATTTGCGATGTCAGCAAAGACCGGTTTATCGCGGAGCCGATCGGACGTGATGCCATGAATATTCACTGCGCCCTGCGGAATATCGCGCTGTGGATTAATCAGTTGATGGTATTCACTATTCGTGATCTGCCGGTCAACAATTTCGACACAGCCAATTTCGATAATCCGGTGCCCCTGCTTGGGATCCAGACCGGTGGTTTCTGTATCCAGAACCAGCTGTCTCATGACGGAGTAACAACAACTTCAGGGGCGATCTCGCCTGCCAAACCTCGATCAATCGCAAGATTCACCAGCTGATCAGCCCGCTCATTGCCGGGGTCACCGGCGTGTCCCTTGACCCAACACCAGTCGACCTGATGCCGGGCCGCCGCCTGGTCAAGCTGCTGCCATAGATCGGCATTCTTGACCGGTTTTTTTTGCGCAGTTTTCCAGCCATTTCGCTTCCAGTTTGTAATCCAGGTGGTAATGCCCTGGCGCAAGTATTGAGAATCCGTATGCAGGGAAACCATGCAAGATCGTTGCAAAGTTTCCAGCGCCTTTACGGCAGCCGTTAATTCCATGCGATTATTGGTCGTCTCAACCACATAACCATACAATTCTTTTTTATGCGCATTCATCTGCAAAGTTGCACCCCAGCCACCTGGGCCAGGGTTGCCACGACAACCCCCATCTGTATAGATAATGACTTCACACATGAATTTTATTTTACCTGTTGTTTAAAGCTGCCGATGGTTTTAAAGCTGAATGAGTTAGCACCGCCCTATACCGGCGCCGGGATGAGGTTTGATCATGCAAATACCACAGTCCAGGCTGTTGTTTTCTGGCCACCAATAAAGAAACCCCGCCC
>CAZTLH010000249.1:0-4748 GCA_964614335.1 uncultured Gammaproteobacteria bacterium | reverse complement strand
AAAAAGCACTGGAAGAACCCGGTGGGCAAGAAGAAGAGCCCTGACGAGGACGCCGGTTGCAGTCTGCGGTAGTTGAGAATCCGGCATATTGCCGTACCGTCCAGGGTCGGACGGCATACATGGTGGCACGCGGCCCGCGCACATAAGGAGCAAAACCGGGCATCGAATCCAGGTGCTCCAGACCCGCTGTATCCGCCTCGGTATAAAGCGGTTTGATCGCAATCCCCTCCGGTGTTGACACCGTCAGACTGTCCGGTGATTTACCACGCAGCTCTTTGCCCGCAAGCTCATGCCAGTCAGTCCTATTTCGTCGCACAAACTCATCCATACCTTCGCATCCCAAAATCAAAACTACTGCCATTCTACATCAAAAACCAAAAAAGCAAAAAAGGGGTCAGAGCCCTTTTTTTATGCTACACTCCAGAAAAGGGGTCAGAGCCCTTTTTTATCCTATAACTTATTGATGTATATATAAATACTCTTGAAAAAATGGCTCTGACCCCTTTTTCTAAAAGAATATGCCCAGAAAACCCAGGTTTCATATCGCCGGTATGCCTGTCCACATTATTCAGCGGGGCAACAATCGGCAGGCGTTTTTCAATGTTGACAAGGACTACCAGACCTACCTCGACTATATGGGACAAGGTGCCCAACGATACGATTGTGCTATTCATGCCTACACCCTGATGACCAATCATGTGCATATATTGGTCACTCCTGAAAAAACTGACAGTATCAGCAAAATGATGCAATTCACCGGTCGTCAGTATGTGCCGTATTTTAATCGCAATTACCACCGCACCGGTACCCTTTGGGAAGGGCGCTACAAAAGCAGTGTTATCGATGCAGAAAGCTACTATCTGGCTTGTGTGCATTATATCGAAATGAATCCGGTGCGTGCCGGCATCGTGCAGCACCCGCATGAATATCGATGGTCTAGTTATCGAACCAACGCAGAAGGCGAAATGAGTTCCCTGATCACAGCCCATAGCCTGTACACACAGCTCGGGGAAACTCCGTTGACACGTCAACAAGCCTATAAAGAATGGTTCGGTGAATATCATGGGCTCGAATCGCTGGCCGAGATCCGCACCGCCTGGCAAAGTGGGACCCCACTTGGTCAGGCCCTTTTCTGCAAGCACATCGAACAAATCATGGATCATAAAGTAGGGCAGGCAAAAAGAGGGCGTCCAAAAAAAACGACGCTGGCCTCTGCTGCCGAAGCAATCGGCCCTGAAAAAGGACTCTGACCCCTTTTATTATGTTAATACTGGTTGACGGCTCCTCTTACCTGTTTCGGGCTTACCATGCCATGCCCGGACTGACGGCGGCGGATGGTCAGCCGACCGGCGCCATTTATGGTGTTATCAATATGCTCAAAAGTCTGGTGCGTGAGTACCGGCCAGAGCAAATAGCTGTTGTATTCGATGCCAGGGGGCCAACCTTTCGGCATCAAATGTACCCGGACTATAAAGCCAACCGGCCACCGATGCCGGATGACCTGCGACAGCAGATTGCCCCGGTTCACGAACTGGTGGTGGCTCTCGGCTTGCCACTGTTAGTCATCCCCGAGGTCGAGGCCGATGATGTCATTGCCACTCTCGCGACCCGGGCCAGTGCGGCTGGCCAGACCTGTCTGATTGCCAGCAGTGACAAGGACCTGACCCAGCTGGTCGATGACAATACCTTCATGCTGGATACCATGAAAAATATTCGTTATGACCGGGATGCTGTAATCAACAGATACGGTGTGCCACCGGAGCGAATTATCGATTATCTGGCCCTGATGGGTGACAATGCCGACAATATACCCGGGGTGCCAGGCGTCGGTCCGAAAACGGCTGCCCGCTGGCTCGGCCAATACGATTCCATGGATGGCATCATCGCCAATGCCAACGACATCGGTGGCAAGGTTGGTGAGAACCTGCGCGCAAGCCTGGATCGCCTGGAGTTGAATCGTCAACTGGTGACCGTACGTCGTGACCTGGACCTGCCTGCAGCCAGTGATTTACACTTGAATCCTGCCGATACCGCAGCCTTGCGCAAGCTGTATGCCCGGTTGCAGTTTCGTACCTGGTTATCTGAACTACATGACGATGAAACGGTATGCAGTGACAATCCTGATGAAACCTCGACGACTACGGCCGTTCAACCCAAATACGAAACCATCCTGTCCGAACAAGACCTGACACGCTGGCTCAAACGCCTGGAGCAAGCCGAAGTCTTCGCTTTTGACACCGAAACCACTTCATTAAATCCGCAACTTGCTGAACTGGTTGGCCTGTCCTTTAGTGATCGCCCGGGTGAAGCCGCCTATGTACCTCTGGGCCACGATTATCTGGGGGCACCAAAACAACTGCCGAAAACGCTGGTCCTGGACCGAATGCGTCCACTGCTGGAGAGCCCGAAGCACACCAAGGTGGGGCAAAATCTTAAATATGATCATGAAGTTCTGGCACATCACGGTCTGCTGATGCAGGGCATGCGTTTTGACACCATGCTCGAATCCTATGTTCTCAACAGCACCTTCAGTCGTCACAATATGGATGACCTGGCACTGGCCTATCTGGGTCACAATACCATCAAATTTTCGGATGTCGCCGGCAAGGGCAAACAACAGATCCTGTTCTCCTCCGTCGCCCTGGAACAAGCCGGTCCCTACGCCGCCGAAGATGCCGACATCACCTTGCGTCTACATCAAAAACTCTGGCCTGAACTGCAACAACTGCCAAAACAATGTGAAGTGTTTGAATGCCTGGAAATGCCACTGCTGCCGGTCCTGTCCAGGATGGAACGATCCGGGGTCATCATCGACTGTGCCATGCTGCAACAGCAGAGTCGGGAAATGCATGACACCATGCAGGAACTCGTGCAACAGGCCTGGGATCTGGCTGGAACAGAATTTAATATCCAGTCACCAAAACAGATTCAGGAAGTGTTGTTCGAACGCATGGGTTTGCCGGTTTTGCGCAAAACCCCCAAAGGCCAGCCTTCAACAGCCGAGGGAGTATTGCAGGAACTGGCTGTTGACTATCCCCTGCCACGTCTGATATTGCAACACCGCAGTCTGAGCAAACTCAAGTCTACCTATACCGACAAATTACCCGGTCTCGTGAACCCGGAAACTGGTCGTGTGCATACGTCCTATCATCAAGCGGTAGCCTCGACCGGCCGTCTCTCCAGCAGTGATCCAAATCTGCAGAATATTCCGGTACGCAGTACCGAAGGCCGACGGATCCGTGAAGCCTTTATCGCCGAACCGGGCTTCAAGCTGTTATCACTGGATTACTCTCAGGTCGAATTACGGATCATGGCGCATTTATCCGGCGACCCGGGTCTTATAGACGCCTTCACCCGGGGTCTGGATGTACACCGCGCCACGGCTGCTGAGGTATTTGGCGTGACGCTGGATGCCGTAACCGATGAACAGCGCCGCCGCGCCAAAGCCATAAACTTCGGCCTCATCTACGGCATGTCTGCCTTTGGTCTGGCCAGACAACTGGATATCGGTCGCGCGGAAGCGGAAGAGTATATCCAGGGCTATTTCGCCCATTACCCGGGTGTGCAAACCTTCATGGCATCCACCCGGGCCAAAGCTCGACAACAAGGCTATGTGGAGACTTTATTTGGCCGCCGCTTATATCTTAACGATATTAATGCCCGCAACTATAACCTGCGCCAAAATGCCGAACGGGTTGCGATTAATGCTCCGATGCAGGGCACTGCGGCTGATATCATCAAACAGGCCATGATCCGTATCGACAAGACAATTACCGAACAATGGCCACAGGATGTCCACATGATCCTGCAGGTGCATGATGAGCTGATTTTCGAGATTCGCGAAGATCGTATCGAAGCCCTGGTCGAACCACTATCCAGGCTCATGACTACGGCTGCCGAACTCCGTATTCCCCTGCTCGTCGATGCAGGGATTGGCAAAAACTGGTCACAGGCACACTAATCGCCCTTATGTCTAAAGAATAAGTCTAAATATTTTTTGAATAAAAATGGATTTTGTGAAACTTTCTGCTATAGTCATAGTCATATTCAATATCAGCAACACATTGAAGTGAAGGCTGATCCGCTCCTCCTCCCTGAGCGGAGGGTTTCATCGCCCGATGAAGCCCAAAGTTGTCGCCCCGGCAAAGACCTCCCCTCTACGCCGGGGTTTTTTTCGTCCTGTAATCGAACCAGTCGGCCAATTGAACCCGGGCTTCGGTAATGCCCTGATTTTTGAGTGCCGAAAAACCCTGTATACTGCATACAAGATCCATTTCTGCAATTTCTTTTTCCAGCGCCCTGCGAGTCTGGTTTAGCTGATTGCGTGTTAATTTGTCAGCCTTGGTCAACATGATGTGGATCGGCATCTGCGAAGCCTGACACCAGGATAAAATCTGCCGATCCAAATCCATCAATGAGCGACGGCAATCCAGCAACAGCACCAAACCTTTTAGACTCTGCCGCTGACTGAGATAGGCTTCAATTGTACGTTCCCATTGCCAGTGCACGTCGGCAGGTGCCCTGGCAAAACCATAGCCCGGCAAATCCACCAACCGACGCTGCTGATCGAGTGTGAAGAATACCAAATGACGTGTCCTGCCAGGCGTCTTGCTGGTTTTGGCCAGACCACGACGGCGAACCAGAGCATTGATGGCACTGGACTTACCGGCATTGGAGCGCCCGGCAAAGGCCACCTCCAGGCCGTCGTCAGCCGGGCACATCCGGTATTCGGGAACACTGATCAGAAA
>CAZTLH010000248.1:0-4758 GCA_964614335.1 uncultured Gammaproteobacteria bacterium | reverse complement strand
TGGCCGATGATCATACTCTATATTCTGTAGCGTGATTGGTGTTGAAGTAACGGGCGACACCGCTGCTCTACCTTGGTGTCGTAGCCGGCAGCGTAAGATGTGTAATAGTGGATTGATTCAGATAAATCCCCTCGGTCAGGCGCATATGGGTTTCTGACGGTTGCATCAAGCCAAATGCCAATCGTCGGTTCAATTGATCATCCGGCGCCAGACGGCATCGTCCCAGAGGAAAGATAACAGGTCGCAATAGCCAGCCGATTTTTGGACTGGGAAAATTGACCAGTGCTTCATCCAGTGCAGTCTGCACCTGGTCGAGGGCATGACGACAACTCCATTCCACCAGATTCCAGTCGTGCTCCGGCGAGCCGGTGTCCCGAAAGCGTTTCAACACGGCCGAAGCCATATATAAATGCGCCAGAGCATCCGACATACGCCCCGAAAAGCTCTCATATTGCTTCAGTGCGCCACCCAAACGCAGTAAACCGGCATCGGCAACGATAGCAAAAGCCGCCGACCAGCGGGAAATTTCGGCATACCAGCGACGACTGTGATCTGTGGTCACGACAGGAACCAGACGCCAGAACACTCCGTAACAAATCGCACGGGCCATATTCCCCATCAGATTACCCATAAAACCCAATAGTATGTTATCGAACTTTTTCAGGGTTCCAGTACTCTGTGGTTCAGCCAGGACCTGGACCAATTTGAGCATATAGGGATGTGAGCGAATCGCTCCCTGACCAAATACAATCAGACTGCGTGTCAGAATATTGGCCCCTTCGACAGTAATGCCGATCGGAATCTGCTGATAAATTCGTCCGAGATAATTGGCCGGCCCCATACAGATACCCTTGCCACCATGCACATCCATGGCCAGATTCATCACTTTGCGGGCGTAATCGGTGATATAAGCCTTGGAGATCGCAGAAAGTACCGCAGGTCGTTCTCCCTGGTCCAGGGCTGTAAGTGTCAGGTAGCGACAGGCATCCATCATGTAGGTGTAACCGGCAATCTGCCCCAATGCTTCCTGAACCCCCTCGAAATGGCCGATCGGACGTCCAAACTGTTCCCGCAAACGGGCATAGGCACCGGACATCCGGGCGGCTAGCTTGGCCACACCGACACTAAAAGCCGGTAGTGAGATACCGCGACCGGCTGCCAGAGACTCCACCAGCATCTTCCAGCCATTGCCGATCTGCGCCTGACCGCCAATAACCCATTCCAGTGGGACAAAAACATTTTTTCCGGTAATGGGCCCATTTTGGAAAGCTGCGCCAAGCGGGTTATGTCGTTTGCCCTTATGAACGCCACGTGTGGTCCCCGGGACCAAAGCAACGGTAATCCCGAGGTCCTCTTCGTTGCCCAACAGCTGATCAGGATCCCTGGCGCTGAAAGCCAACGCAATCACGGTCGCCACAGGGGCCAGGGTAATATAGCGTTTGGCGAAGTTGACCCGAAAACCGAGCGTTTTTTTGCCTCGAAACTTTTGTTCACACAAGACCCCGATATCCGGTATCGCGGAAGCATCCGAGCCGGCAAACGGCCCGGTCAGGGCAAAGCAGGGAATATCCCGGCCATCAGCCAGACGGGGCAAATAATGCTGCTTTTGTTCTTCCGTGCCATAATGCAGCAACAACTCCGCCGGACCCAGCGAATTCGGCACCATGACCGTAACACCGGCGGTCGTACTGCGGGCACTCAATTTTAGTACCACACTGGAATGAGCCAGGTGCGAGAAGCCTTTGCCACCATATTCTTTCGGAATAATCATACCAAAGAAACCCTGTTCCTTTAGTTGCTGCCAGATGGCTTTTGGCAAGTCGTGACGCTGTTCGCTGATTTCCCAGTCATCGAGTGCGGCACACAGCTTTTCAGTATCATCGATCAGAAACAGGGTTTCCTCTTCGGTAAGATCCGGTGCCGGTACAGTCAGCAGCTTCGTCCAGTCAGGGGATCCAGAAAATAATTCTGCATCCCACCATACGGTACCGGCATCGATGGCTTCCTGTTCAGTTCTAGACAAGCCTGGCAATACCTGCTGTAAACGCCTGAAAACCCTGGACCACAGCTTGATCCGTAAAGAGCCGGCATTCAAAAACAGCAAGCCTGCTATCAGCAGCAACCACAATATCAGCATCAACCCGCTGGCAAACATTCCCGACATCCCGCTGATCAGCACCACCGCGGTCAAACTAAGAGACCACTGTGCCCTTGTGAGGCGAAATCGTGCCAGCACCAAAGTTGCCGTACAGAGAACTGCAATTGTCCAGAGCCAGTTCATGCTTCCTCCATTACTCAATGTTCTTCAATAAATCCTGTTTACCAACGAATCTGCGGCTATTGTAGCCATTTACAAGGAGCTTCTGCTGACTATGGATTTGCTAACGTTTTTTCGCTCGATGGCTATAAATGTCCAACGACTCAAAAATAGCCAGCAAATCCCGTGCTTCATGAGCCTGGTGGGAGCTGTTGACCATTTGCCAGCAACAATATCCCACTGGGAGTCCAACACCGAACCATAATCTTAATCCGGCTTTATTGTCGATGGCCATATAATCAACAAATTCAAGACCAAAAAACATCCAAAAATATCCAGTCAACAGAATTGAACTCCAATTGCTGAGGTTTGTACAAGGCTTTTGACAACAAATAAAGGTAGTGGTTGCACATTTATTCACAATCTCTTACGAATGCAATTAGAGTCTTAATGCATCCATTTTATAGCGATTTATCCAGCATACTACACCGCCATTTCATTCTGTCTTTTCAGTTACGCACAACTGATTCCTGAAGAGCCCCAATTTTCCGCTTTGCGTAACTGGGCGGAGTGAGCAGGTTATCTGCGCTCTGGATGACCTGGATCAACGACTTTGCACCGGTTTTACCCTAAAGTCTAGACAGTTATGGACGCTATACAGTCGTGCCAATGTAACAAAATGAAACTCGAGATTGAACCATGGCCAAAAATGACAAAAGTCGCCCCAAAGTTATAAATAATACACTACAAATCAGCACAAAAATCAATTTGGCATTATCTTTCTTTTTTGCAGTATTGCTATTGATATCATCTCTTTATACATTTAACAGTCACAGATCGACACTTCACGAGATGACAGGCAAGATTGCTTCTACCATGGCTGATGCATATTTTGAAAATCTTAATACTATGATGATAACAGGTGATATGAAAAATCGAGATATTGCCCGAAAAAAACTATTGACTCATAAAAATATCAAAGATGCCAGAATTTTACGTGGTGCCAATATCAATAACACCTTTGGTCCTGGAAATGCGAGTAACAAAGCCCAGGACAATCTGGATACCAAAGCTCTGCAGGGAAAATTCATTAAGAAGATTCATAAAACGCCAGATGGTGAAATATTGACGTTGATTAAGCCACTGCTGGCCTCTAGAAAATCCTATGGAGCCAACTGCATCAGCTGTCATAACGCGCCTGAAGGCGATGTCCTCGGTGCTATCCGCATAGACTACCGACTTGCTGCATTGAATGCAAAATTACAACAGGAAACCTGGAAAAACGTCGCAGCCAATGCCTTCTTGCTGATCATTTGTTACCTGATTATAAACTGGATATTACGTAAATTAGTCCTGCGACCACTTAAAAAGGTGACCAATACGATGGACCGTATTGCAAGCGAATCTAATCTAGCTATCCGGGTGAATTTATCAAGTGGCGATGAACTGGGAAAGCTGGGAACAGCGATTGATACCATGCTGGCCAGGTTTACCTTTATTTTAGAGAGGATTCATGCTGCCACCGGTCAATTGGCAGATCAAAGCAGGCAGCTGCGGGTTGCTACTGAACAAAGTATTGCCGGCGCCAAAAAACAGCAGCTGGAGACAGACATGGTTGCAACCGGAATGACCGAGTTACAGCAGACTTCAAAATCAGTAGCAGTCAATGCTGTCAACGCCGCCGGTTCGGCGCAACAAGCCGACGACCTGGCGAACAACGGCAAGGAAAAAGTTTCTCAAACCACTCAGTGCATCAATCAGCTCGCCAGCGAGGTGAGTGAAGCCAGCAGGGTCATCCAGCAACTCGAACAAGACAGTAACAGTATCGGCAAAGTTGTTGAAGTAATCACTAACATTGCCGAGCAAACCAATTTACTGGCTCTAAATGCAGCTATTGAAGCTGCCAGGGCAGGCGAACATGGCCGCGGTTTTGCTGTTGTTGCCGACGAAGTGCGTACATTAGCCAAACGAACAAACGAATCTACCAAAGAAATTCAGGGCATGATACAGGACCTGCAAAATCAATCTGCCGCGGCAGCCAATGTTATGGACAGTAGCCGAAACCGGGCGGAGGAAAGCGTCAATAGTGCAGCAGAAGCTGGAATCATGCTGCAACAAATCAACGAGGCTGTCAGTCAGGCAAGCGAAATGAGCGAACAAATCGCTACGGCCGCAGATGAACAAAGCGCAGTCTCCACGGAAATGAACAACAATGTTCTAAGTATCAATCAGGTCGCTGATCAAGCCGTAGAGCAAGCCGAACTTATCGCCAATTCCAGCGATGAACTGGCTGAGCTGGCAAATCGATTACAGCAACTGGCTGAAGAGTTTACAACCTGAAATTAGCAATACCATCAGCCACGGGCATACGTTGTGCGTCACTCTCGAAGACGTGAACCGGATATCAAACTCAGTACAAACATTTAACTCCGGCCTCACTGACAGGCCTAGGAGGCTGTCCGAGAACAGAGAGCCTACTGCGGAAAAGCGGACTTTGGTCC
>CAZTLH010000247.1:0-4761 GCA_964614335.1 uncultured Gammaproteobacteria bacterium | reverse complement strand
CACGAAGCCAACGTTGGGTGCTTGGGTGTTCGCCGGGAGGCTGCGGGGTCGAGTGGGTATAGTAGAGCAGGTCAATGCTGCGGGCGGGATCAATGGCAAAAAACTGGAGCTGGTGGTCTATGATGACCAGGCGTCACCGAAAGAAGCGGTGCCGATTGCGCAAAAACTGATCGAGCGTGACCAGGTGATCGCTGCCGTTTCGGGCAGCTATTCAGGAGCGACCCGTGCTGCTGCCGGAATTTTTCAGGAAGCGGGTGTGCCCTATATCTCCGCCTTTGCCATTCATCCTGATATCACCCGTGCCGGCAACTATGTCTTCCGTACCTCCTTTATGGGTGAAGTCCAGGGTCGTGCCGGCGCCAAACTGGTTGGAGAAATTCTCGGCAAAAAGCGGGCCAGCATCATTACCCTGAAAAATGATTTTGGCAAGGCCCTGGCCGCCGGATTTAAATCAAAGGCGAGCCAATTTGGGGTCAAGATTGTTTCCGAATATGAATACAGCATCAAGGATCGTCAGTTTGGGCCAATTGTATCCAAGATTCGTGCTGACAAGCCGGATGTCATCTATGCAACAGGCTACTTCTTTACTGCCGGGCCACTGATCAGTCAACTGCGTGCTGCAGGCATCAAGGTCCCGGTAATTGGTCAGGAAGGTTATGACTCGCAAAGCTTTATTGATATCGCCAAGGCAGCTTCCGAAGGCATCATTATCACCACTTCGCTGGACCGTGACTCCAAGGTGGCTGAAACCCGGGATTTTATTTCAGCATTCGAGAAAAAAACCGGTCACCGGGTTGACATGGTCGCGGCGTCTGCACATACCGCGATCAAGGTTCTTGCTGCGGCGATGAAAAAAGCCGGCACTACCGATCGTGCCGCCATACGTGATGCCATCGCCTCGACCGAGTTGACGGCGTCGACCGGTCGCATCAAGTTCAATAACCTGGGTGAGGTGTTAAAAGCGGTGCAGGTCCAGGTCGTCAAGGACGGTAACTGGCATCATTATGCGGTTATCGATGACCCGAAATTACTGGCACCACCGGTGAAATAATTGAAATCATCAGGATTCATGTGCCGCCCCGGTTCGGGGTGGCACACTCCGCTTTGTCGCTACAGCTGTCATTCCCGCGAAGGCGGGAATCCAGAAGATCGGATCGTAAAGGCGAATCTTTTGGGTGACAATAAAGGACCAAAGTCAGCCGAAAGTTGCCAATGAATCCCGTGTAGTCAAATTCTGGCCGGGGTCGCTTGCAAGGCGAACGGTTTTGATTCAGCAAGTAAAGGAAGACGAAAATTCTCTATTTTGAATTGATATTTCAGGGCATCGTCCAGGGCAGTATCTATGCCCTGATCGCTTTGGGTCTGACGCTGGTATATGGTCTGTTGCGCATCTTGCATGTTGCGCATGCCGCCCTGTTCACTCTGGGCGCTTATCTGGGTGTGCTGTTGACCAATGCCACGGGCAGTCTGGCATTGGCGACGGCGGTATCCATGCTGGTGGTCGGTATCGTCGGTATGGGGGTTTACAAATTTGTTTATGAACCGCTGCTGACCAAGCCACCCTTTATTGCCCTGATCGCCTCTATTGCACTCTATATTGCGTCCGAAGAACTTTTTCGAATAATTTTTGGTCCCTACGGCTTGTCGTATACGAATCCACCGCTGGCTGGTTCTATCGAGCTATTTGACGATTTTTTTCTTAAATATGGCGAAGCCCTGGTCATTGGGCTTTCCGTGGTCATCCTGTCCGTGCTGGGCTGGCTCTCCGCTACCACCCGTCTGGGTGTTTCGTGGCGGGCCACGGTTACCGATCCGGACATGGCACGTGCGTTCGGAATCAATACCCAGAAGGTTCGTTATCTGAATTTCTTTGTCGGTTCCGCGCTCGCTGCCGCCGCCGGTGTGCTGGTTGCGCTGTTAAACAACCTGGTCGAGCCAACCATGGGTAGTGTGCCATCCTACAAGGCCCTGGCGATTATTGTGCTGGGAGGTCTTGGCAGCATACGGGGTACCTTATTGGCAGCGATGGCGATCGGTATTATCGAATCCTTTGGTACCATTTATCTGGGACAATGGATGGATCGTGATGCCCTGGCTTTCGGTTTTCTGATCGTGGTGTTGATGATACGCCCGCAAGGTTTGCTGGGGGCGAAGTAATGGATTATGAAATCACACTGGTTACCACCATGGCGATCAGCATCCTGTTCGCGTTGAGTCTTAACTTTATTACCGGATTTTGTGGCCAAATCAGTTTGGGTCATGCTGCTTTTATGGGTGTTGGTGCCTATACCGCTGCAGCAATGATGAAAGCGGGGGTACCCTTTTTGCTGACAATACCGGCGGCGGCGATATTGGCCGCTGTGCTGGGTTTTATTGTCGGTTTGACCAGTCTTCGTGTGCGTGAGGATTTTCTCGCCATAACCACGATGGGTGTGGTCTTCCTGTTTGTTGGTATTGTTCGTCAACAGGATTTTCTTGGTGGTGAAATTGGTATTTCCGGGATCCATGCCTCGGCGATGGGGCGGACCGGTTTTATGCTGTTCAGCCTGCTGTTGGCGGCACTGTTTGCCGTGTACTCACTGATCGTAAAAAAATCCTGGATGGGTTTTGTTTATGATTCCATTGCCGATGACGAAGATGTCACACGTATTCTGGGGATCGATGTAACGAAGTACAAATTGATCGCCTTCGTCACAGGTACGGCAGCGGCCGGGGTTGCGGGTGCGCTCTATGCTCAGCATTTTCGTTTTGTCGGCCCGGACAGTTTCGGATTTATCGAGTCGGTCAGTGTGTTGGCCATGGTTATCGTCGGTGGCATTGGCTCCGTTTGGGGTGTGACCATTGCCGCGGCCCTGCTTAGTGTGTTGCCGATGTTGATCCAGTTTGTCGATGACTACAAAATATTGGTCTACAGTGTCCTGCTGTTCCTGATGATGCGGTTTTCACCGGATGGACTGGCCGGGATCGCAAACCGGTTATTGGATAAAATGAGACAGCGGTCATGATCCAGCCGGTGTTGGAAATCAAGGACACAAGCGTCCGTTTTGGCGGGGTTCAAGCTGTGGAACACGTCTCATTGACCATGAATGCCGGGGATTTGATTGGGTTTGTCGGCCCTAATGGTGCCGGAAAAACGACCCTGATGCGGGTCATTACCGGGATCGTCAAACCACAACAAGGCACGATTTTACTGGATGGCAAAGACCTGGCGGGGTTATCCATTAACCAGCGTATCCGTGCGGGGCTGGCGCTGGCGCAACAAATTGTTCAGCCCTTGCGAAAGATGACTCTGCTTGACAATGTGGCGCTGGCCTGTGGTGGCAGTAAAACTTCAAATCCCTGGCGGGCGATGAAATCATTCAGCAGGCGAACAGAGAATGAACAGGCAATGGCACTACTCGCGCGTGTCGGTTTGCTGGATTATGCCGATTCGGAGCCTTCCAAACTGCCTCTGTGATACCTCAAACGTCTGGAAATGGCACGTGCATTGGCCTTAAAACCCCGGCTTTTGTTGCTTGACGAACCGCTGGCCGGTCTGAATCAATCCGAAGCACAGTCATTGGCGGATCTGATCCGGACATTGAATAATGAGGGTTTGACCATTCTCCTGATCGAACACAATTTGCCTGAAGTCATGCGGATTTGCCCACAAGTCTATGTTCAGGAACACGGCCGGCCGCTGGCCTTTGGTGCGACCGGAGAAATCATGCGTCGACCCGATGTCATCGAGGCCTATCTCGGTGGGTGTTGATACGATGCTGGTCGTGTCAGGTTTGACAGCCGGATACGGGGATATTATCGCGGTGCGCGATTTTTCCTTCAGTCTGGCCAGGGGCAGGGTACTGGCAGTCATGGGAGCCAATGGTGCCGGAAAATCATCCACGCTGATGTGTTTGATGGGTCTGGTGGAACGCAAGAGCGGGAGCATTCGTCTGGAGGGTGAAGAGATCACCACCGCGTCCGTCGAGACACGAATTGTCAATGGTCTGGCCATTGTTCCTGAAGGTCGTCGTGTGTTCCCTGATTTAACACTTCGCGACAATTTACTGGTCGGCGGCCATATCCTGTCAAAAACGGCACTGTCGCGCGGTCTGGAAATGGTCTTTGACCTGTTCCCGCAGCTGGGTGACCGCAGCTATCAGCTTGCCGGATCTCTGTCGGGTGGTGAGCAGCAGATGTTGGCCATCGGCAGGGCACTGGTATCACGACCAAAGATCCTGATTATTGACGAAATCTCATTGGGTCTGATGCCAAAAGTGGTGGATGAATGCTACCGGGTTCTGGAACAACTGATCCGGGAGAGCATGGCGGTATTGCTGGTCGAGCAAAATACCGAACGGGCGCTGAGCTTTGCCGATGATGTTTGTGTGCTCGAAGCCGGTAATCTGATCTGGTCTGGTTCTGCGCAACAGGCCCGTGATCATACATCGTTAACGGCAAGCCTGATGGGTATCCATTAAGAGAGGTTCGATATGACTGCTACACCCACACAGCCTGGTGCGAAAGGTCTGCCGGACATCAGCATTCGTGTTCGTGAGGTTTTCGGCATCGACAGTGATCTTGAAGTTCCGGCATTTTCACAACCCGATGATCATGTCCCGGACCGGGATCCGGATTATGTCTTCGATCCGGAAACAACCCTGGCCATTTTGGCCGGCTTTGCCCATAACCGCCGTGTCATGGTCCAGGGTTACCATGGGACCGGTAAATCGACCCATATTGAACAGATCGCCGCCAGGTTGAATTGGCCGTGCGTGCGTA
>CAZTLH010000246.1:0-4766 GCA_964614335.1 uncultured Gammaproteobacteria bacterium | reverse complement strand
GAATTATTACTATTCATATCTGCATACATCACCATTCGTGTGAATAGTCTCACAATAACACGATTGGTCACCATCAGGAGCAACCGTCAACCAGAAATCCTCAGTGAGTTGAAGGGCCTGCAGTTCATTTACAATCACCCTTGAAATCGATGTATCATTAAACGAAGCGCAAACATTTCTAAAAGAAGTCAAAAATGATCACGTCTGATTCCAAAATCTATATCGCAGGCCATCAAGGGATGGTCGGTTCATCCATCGCACGTCATTTACAGGATTCCGGTTACCAGAATATCCTGGGGCGTAATCATCACCAGATGGACCTGACCAACCAGGATCAGGTGGAAGCATTTTTTGCCGAAAGCAGACCAGAGTTCGTCATCCTCGCTGCGGCCAAGGTCGGTGGTATCCATGCCAATAATACCTATCCGGCCGAGTTCATTTATAGCAACCTGATGATTGAAACCAGTATTGTCGATGTTTGCCACCGCTATGGTGTGAAACGTCTGTTATTTTTGGGCAGCTCCTGTATTTATCCGCGTGCCGTCGCCCAACCAATGGCTGAGCACGCACTGCTCACTGGTGTCCTGGAAACCACAAACGAGCCCTATGCCATTGCCAAAATTGCCGGAATCAAACTCTGTGAGTCCTATAATCGCCAATATGGTACCGACTACCGTTCGGTCATGCCGACCAATTTATATGGTCCTGGCGATAATTTTCACCCCGTTAATTCCCATGTCATACCGGCACTGATCCGTCGTATTCATACGGCAAAAATACAGCACCAACCGGAGGTCGTGATCTGGGGTAGTGGGCATGCAATGCGGGAATTTCTGCATGTCGACGACATGGCTGCTGCTTGTATCCATGTGCTGGGACTACCACAAGCCGTTTATCGAGCCCATACCCAGCCCATGCTGTCACACATCAATATCGGCACCGGTCTCGATTGCAGTATCCGGGAACTGGCAGAAACATTGCAAAAAGTGATCGCCTATCCGGGGAAACTGGTATTTGATGCCAGCAAACCCGATGGCACGCTACGTAAATTACTCGACGTTTCACTACTGAAAAAATTGGGATGGCAACACAAAATCAGCCTGGAGCAGGGACTGACCGATACCTATCAGTGGTTCCTGGAGCATGAAAGTGAAATACGATCCTGAGCCGGTACAATCCATTGCAGCTCTGCCGAGCCTGTTTTAAACCAAATATCAGATAAAGATCAAAAGGAGGTTTTGTGCCAAAAGAAACGATGGTGGCATTACTTATCGATTGTGACAATGTCAGTCACAAGTCGATTGAAGGCGTGATCGATGAGTTGTCAAAGTACGGCAAAGTCAATATCCGACATGCCTACGGCAACTGGAAAAGTGAAAGTCTGAAGGGTTGGGAGGAAAAACTGCATCCGCACGCCATCAAGCCGATACAGCAGTTTGCCTATACCAAAGGCAAAAATGCAACAGATGCTGCAATGATTATTGACGCTATGGATTTGTTATATACCCAACATATCGATGCTTTCGCGCTGATGACCAGTGACAGCGACTTCACACCGCTGGTCATGAGAATTCTCTCGAATGGCATCTCGGTCTACGGCTTTGGAGAAAAGAAAACCCCGATGCCGTTCGTAAAGGCCTGCTCGCTGTTTATCTATACCGAAAATCTTGAACAAGCAGAGACCGAAGAGGACGCAAAAAAGAATTCAGTTAAATCCGCTACCAAAAAGATACCCAGAAACGTGCTCAGGAAAGACACCAGTTTAGTGAAATTACTGAGAACTGCCGTTGAACAATCTGAAGAAGAAGATGGCTGGTCACAAATGAGCAGGGTTGGACTATACATCTCGAACAAGACTTCCTTTTCACCGATCAATTATGGCTACAAGAAACTTGGTGATCTCATACGTGCCAGCGAACTCTTTGAAATACAAATGAGGAATGATAACTCCGTCATGTATATCAAAGATGCAAGAAAATAATCGGTTGATGTGCTCCAGATGCTGACTTTAGGGATAGAAACCTCCTGTGATGACACTGGAGCTGCACTTTTTGACAGTGAGAAAGGCTTGCTCGCTCATCTGCTGTATTCACAACTTGCGACCCATCAACCCTATGGTGGTGTGGTTCCAGAGCTGGCAGCACGTGATCATTTGAGCAAGTGTCTACCACTGGTCCAGCAGCTACTGGTACAAACGGGCATCCCTTCCTGTGCGATTGACGGCGTCGCCTATACCGCCGGGCCAGGTCTCGCCGGGGCCCTGTTGGTCGGTGCAGCACTGGGACGCAGTCTTGCCTTTGGCTGGAATATCCCGGCTTGTGGTGTACACCATATGGAGGGGCACCTGCTGGCCGTGATGCTTGAGCAAGACCCGCCACCATTACCATTTCTGGGTTTGCTGGTCTCGGGTGGCCACACCTTGCTGGTGGAGGTAAGAAAGATCGGCCAATATCGGATTCTGGGGCAGACACTCGATGATGCCGCCGGAGAAGCCTTTGACAAAACCGCCAAGATCCTTGGTCTTGACTATCCGGGCGGACCCGCCATCGCCACCGCTGCACAGCAAGGGGATGCAACCAGATTCGATTTTCCCTTGCCGATGCTGAACCGGCCGGGCCTGGATTTCAGCTATAGCGGCCTGAAAACCTTTGCCTTAACCCTGGCCAATAAACTACGACCATTCAATCCACAGACGATGGCAGATATCGCGGCGGGTTTCCAGCAGGCCATGGTCGAGAGCCTGGCCCTGAAATGTAGACGCGCCCTGTTGCAAACCGGTTTGCGACATTTGGTCGTAGCCGGCGGTGTCAGCGCCAATCAGGCTCTGCGCCAGCGACTACAGGAGATCGCGACCGACTGTAACGCCAAGCTGTATTGCCCCAGAGCCGATTTTTGTACCGATAATGGCGCCATGATCGCCTACGCCGGTGGGATCAGGCTGGCATCAGGATCAACGGCCTCACTCGACTTTGCCATTCATCCGCGCTGGTCACTGGAATCATTGCCCATTTTATCTTGATGAATTGTGTGCCCCTGTGTGCTGCTAGGAGCCTGTCCGAGAACAGGAGCTGTAGCGAGGGGAAGCGGATTTGAGGCCATTTTATCGATCATTTGAGGCAAATAGTCGTTCTATTTAACGAAAATGAGCGGAAAAATGGACCAAAGTCCGCTTTTCCACAGTAGGCTATCTGTTCTCGGACAGGCTCCTAGGTAAACTACTTGTGCCTTGATCGTTTGCGGGCAAGATGAATTTTATCTTCCTGACCAGCACGCAAACGCTGGATATTACCACGATGTCGCCACAATATCAGAATCGCGATGACGGTTGTTGTGACCACATAAGCCGGCTCATGCGTGATTAAATAGACATACACCGGCGCCAGTACCGCGGCTGACAATGCCGCCAGCGAGGAATAACGAGTGGCGAAGGCAATGATCATCCAGGTCCCCAACAAGGCTCCTGCCAGATGTAGATCCAGTGCCAGATAAACCCCAAGTGCAGTGGCGACCCCCTTACCACCCTTAAACTGAAAAAACAACGGAAACAGGTGCCCCAGAAAAGCAGTGGCTGCAGTGGCGGCAATAATCCATACATCGGCCTGGAGCCAGCGTGCCAGCAAAACCGGGATCAGGCCTTTCAATAAATCGCCAACCAGGGTCAGAGCGGCGGCCGGTTTATTGCCAAAACGCAGGACATTCGTCGCCCCGGGATTCCCCGAACCACTACTGCGAGGGTCTGGCAAACCCATCATACGACAGATGATGATCGCCGAGGACAATGAGCCCGACAAATACCCAATAATAGGTAATGCATAGAGCATAATTTTTTACCCATAGTAAAATCGTAATGTGGCAAACCGCCAGCGTGTTTAAAATCAGCGCGGCCCGACTGCCAACATGGCATAGAATAGCAGACTCTATGCCATACTTCCGGGAACCTCTTTATGGATATTGTCTTTATACACGATCTGGCTGTGGACTGCGTTATCGGCGTCTGGGACTGGGAGCGTGAGCTGGATCAGAGAATTTATATTGATCTTGATCTGGGGACCAATATCAGCCCGGCGGCAGCCAGTGACCGGCTAAATGATACCCTGAATTACAAGGCCATATCACAGCGTGTCAGTGCCTATGCTGTGGCCGAGAAATGTCAGCTGGTGGAACGACTGGCCGAAGGTATCGCCACACTGTTGCTTGAAGAATTCGCTATCGTCTGGTGCCGGGTACGGATCAATAAACATGGTGCCCTGAGTCGTGCTGGCGATGTCGGTGTGATCATTGAACGCGGTAATCACAGTAATGCCTGAAGTATTCATCGGCATCGGGGCCAATATCAAGCCTCAGGCAAATATCAAAAAAGCCCTGGGCTTGCTGCAACAACATTTCCATAAAATCCACTGTTCTCCAGCCTACCAGAATGCTGCCATGGGTTTTGATGGCCCGCCCTTCATTAATCTCGCTGCCCGTTTTCACACCACCGGAGAGGTACAGGCTGTAATAAATATCCTGAAGCAGATCGAACATCAATGTGGACGGATTGACGGGGCTAACCACTTTGCTTCACGGACCATGGATCTGGATTTGCTGCTCTATGGGGATTGCATACTCAATGCCGGGGGGGTCCAGATCCCGCGTGATGAAATTTTGCAGCACGCCTATGTCCTCAAACCGTTGGCGGATCTGTATCCCCAAGGCCGCCCCCCCCAAACCGCGCACACGTGTCCCGCATTTGTCCAAGCCCTGCCTACCACCCGCACCCCCACGCA
>CAZTLH010000245.1:0-4774 GCA_964614335.1 uncultured Gammaproteobacteria bacterium | reverse complement strand
ACTTTATAGATAATGTATTCAATAGATCGATTGATTAGTAGAATAACGAAATCTCCTTAAATGTCAAGAAAAAATTTCAAGCATGATATCTTTACCCAACTTGCCCGAGTCGGTAAGGCGCTTGGCAATGGCAATCGACTGGAAATTCTGGAGTTTTTAGCCCAGGGAGAACGTAGCGTAGACGACCTGGCAAGCGTCGCCGGGCTTACGGTAGCCAATACGTCACAACATCTCCAGCAGTTACGCCAGGCGGGCCTGGTGGTCAGCCGCAAGCAAGGCCTGAAGGTTTACTACCGGCTGAGCAGTGATGATGTCGTCGGTTTGTTATCTACGCTGCGTACAGTGGCCGCGCGCCACCTGGCCGAGGTTGACCGCTTGGTGAACAGTTATCTGACGGTTAAGGATAACCTTGAACCCGTACTGCGGGGGGAATTGCTGGCCCGCGCCCGGGAGGGGCTGGTGACCGTTGTCGACGTGCGGCCGGAGGAAGAATACGCCGCAGGACATGTGCCCGGTGCCGTGAATATCCCTGTATGCGAGCTGGAGAAGCAGTTGGACCGTTTTGACCCCAAACAACAGATTGTCGCTTATTGTCGGGGGCCGTATTGCATTCTGGCCTTTGATGCAGTGGCAAAATTGCGTGCCAGGGGCTACCATGCGCACCGGCTCGAAGAGGGTTTCCCGGAATGGCGTCAGGCCGGGCTACCGATTGAGCTGGGGTAATGGCCGTACTACACCTCAAAAACTGAAAACAGCAAAATACAATTTACCAAGTGACTGTAACTGCTGATCCTATTCAGGGCTGCACCACCCGCTCACAGCTGCCACGATCGAGAACACCGGACAGGTTGTCATAAAACTGTCCGGTGTTCATATTAAAAAAGACAATATCCTCATTGCTGAGTGCAGAAGGTTTAAGCGCTTTGATGATGCCATTCTTACAACTGAGCAGCTTCATTTGAGTAGCAATCTCCAGCCAGTAAACCCGGCAAGCTTTGGCTTGGATCCGGAAGGTATAGTGGCCGGTATGCGATGCCCCCCATGCCGTACACGTATACCAGCTTTCCCGGTCGTGATTTGCGGCACTTGCCGGTAACACACCAATGAAGAATACTGTCAGGAGAAGGATTGTTCTGGCCATACCGACTGGAGTCCCTGTTTTATAGTTCTATCCACACAATGTCAAAAGCTGCCTCCCAGTTCTCGAGCTGCCCTCTGCTAGTATTATCGCGAGGATCCCGCCTTTCGATGATCACGCAATATTTCGTAGGCTTTGCGAATTTTCTGGGTTTTCTCATTGGCCAATGCAATCATTTCCTCCGGCAAGCCTTTGGCCACCAGTTTGTCCGGGTGATGCTGACTCATCAGGCGTCGATAGGCTTTCTTCAGCTCTGCATCACTCGTCTTTGTTGTGACACCCAGTATCTTGCGAGCCTCTTCCAAGTTATCTGCTGAGGGCCCCTGTCCTTGACCCCATCCTCCGGCATGGCCTCGGCTGCCAACAAAATCAAGCAACTGTTCAAATTCTGCTACCGAAAAGTTCAGGGTTTCCGCAATCAGCAGCAGGATCCGCCGTTCATTCGGATCCAGTACACCATCTGCCATGGCCGCCTGCAGTTGGATCTCTAGAAACATTCGCAGCAGGTTGGTCTGGCGGGCACAAACACTTTTTAGTTGCAGCAGCGCATCCCGCAAGGGGAAGTCATCCTTCTTGCCCTCATGAAATAACTTGATGGCAGCCTCTTTTTGTGCCGCATCAAGGTTCATCTGCCGCATGACTGTACGAGCATGGGCAATTTCGGCATCAGAAACCTGGCCGTCCGCCTTTGCCACATGGCCCATTACCGAAAAAGTTGCGGTAAAGAAAGCAGCCTTGACCTGATCATTCCCGGATGCACCATCCAGGGAAATATTTTGTACGCCTTTATCGAACTGGTGTCCCAAGGCAGCACCCAGTGCAGCACCCAGAGGCCCCCCCAGCATAAACCCAAACGTCCCACCCAGAATCTTGCCCCACCAACTCATATCACACCCCACTTCTCCATATCCCACATCACCAAATCCCGCTTATCCAGATTATCTAGGAGGCTGTCCGAGAATCATCCGGTAATACAAAAATCATCGAATACCCTATTTGAATAATAAGCAGCATTATACCTGTGTATGAGCCCGCAAAAACTGCTCAAAATCATCCATTGCGCCCCTCATGCTTAGCCTGATACATGGCCGTATCCGCATGACGACCCAGGGTGTCAGGGTCTTCGCCATTTTCAGGATAAACAGCAATACCGATAGAAGCCAGTACCACCAATTCATGGCCGATGAGCTGGTAGGGTTTGGAGAGCATCTGCAACAGTTTTAAGTATAGGAAGAATAAACGCCCTTTTTCTCAAAGCCCACGATTACTGGATGGCCATTTTCCTCGCCATCACCACAAATTCCTGGCGGCATGTCGCCGTAAGATCCAGTCTCTTTACCTCCAGTTTCCGGGCAATTCAGGCCATCAGGCAAGCCGATGCCCTCGGCAACTGCTCCATGCGTTGCTTACCTCCTGCGCCCATGAAGTCGTACTGCCTATGCCCCGTTTGGCGGGCGTCACCAACATACGATGTTTACTGTTGGGGCGAATACGCCGTGAAATCGGGTGAGATTCACCCTTGGCTTCGGAACCAGGGCGACGAACCTGACGATGAAGTCCAGCAGCTCGAAGATGACACCCCCGGTGTCAGGCCAAAAGTACTCGAAAACAAGCAGGATATCCTGCAAAAACGAATCAGGTTCAGCCGTTCAGGAAGCGATAAATGCCATCCAGCAGGGTATAGGGATGCGGTGGGCAACCCGGGATATACAGATCGACCGGGATCAGGTCGCCGACACCATTATTGGTTTCAGCATGGCCCCTATAGGGCCCGCCCGAGATGGCACAGGCACCGGCGGCGATGACTATTTTCGGTGAGGTGATGGCTTCATAGGTGGCCAGCAGCGCTGATCGCATATTGGTATTGACCGGGCCGGTGATGAACAGACCATCGGCATGACGTGGTGAAGCCGTGTATTCAACACCAAAACGACTGACATCATAGATGATATTGCCGAGGGCATTGGCCTCGACCTCACAACCATTACAACCACCGGCACTGACTTCTCGCAATTTCAGCGATCTGCCAAGAATTCGCCGAAGATCCGCGGCCATCTGATCGACCGAGGGTCGCTGACCACCACCGTCGACCCGCAGGGCTGCACGTGCTGTCGCCGCCAATTGATGATCCTTGCTGCAACCGATAACGCCTGTAGTACAGACACGCGAGCACTCGGGACAAAACAGACAGCGACCGAGATCAATTTCAGCAGTATCAGCAGTCAGTTTGATGGCATCGGTTGGACAGACTGACAGACAATCTGAGCAGTCGGAAGTACAGAGGCTGCGATCCAGTAGCGGTAATCCGCGAAACAGATCCGGCAGTGGTGGTTGTGAAACCGGAAACGGCTGGGTGCGCCGACCCTGCCGTATGCGCGTGACCAGGGCATCAAACATGATCTGCCCTCCGGTATGGTCTGTAGTTATAAATCATGGCCACAATAAGACAGGTCAAAACTTTTATTACAAACCGGAAAATCCAGTATCGGTTGTCCACGCATGGCCAGCGCCAGGCCGTACCAGTTATGAAAGGACGGATCGACTAATTTATAGCGTGAAAAATGACCCGCTGCATCGGTCAGGGCAAGATGACAGATTTCACCGCGCCAGCCTTCGACCAGGGATACGACCAGTTGCTCCGGTGCCAGACCAAGAGCAGGAAGCTGTGAATGGACCGCTTTGGTTTCGACAACAGGATCGGCAGCGAGGCTATCCAGCCATGTCTCCAGATCCCGGTGGGACTGGACAATTTCAAGCCACCGTTGGCGGGCACGGGCGTAGACATCACCACGACCGCCCTGAACAATTTCACAGGAATGGTTGTGCCAGATGCCCAGTGGATGATCGTGCCGGACATCGATTGCCACGCCGCTGGCCCGGGCAGCAGGGCCAACCATACCCAAGTGGATGACGTCTGACTTCTCGAGTCGGGCCACAAATTCCAGACGTGCCCGCACCGAGGCCGAAGACCAGAGTAAATCAACCGCAGCCGTAGTGGCCTGATAGAGTGCAGGCAAACGTTGCCGCAATCCCTGCAAAATGCCCCCATCGATGACAAAACCCAAACCACCGGGTCGTATGAGACCACGCCCGAGGCGATTACCACAGAGCGTCGCAGTCAAATTCAGATAATCACCACGCAGACCCCCACAATAGGAAGCCGTTGGCAAATAGGCCACATCACCACTGATACCACCCAGATCACCTACATGATTGGCCAGTCTTTCCAGCTCCAGGGCCATGGCCCGTATATACAGATCTCTGGGTGTACATTGGATACCGGCCAGGGACTCAACAACCTGACAATAGGCCAGCATATGACCGACCGTTGTATCACCGGCAGCCGTTTCCAGATAAGAAATGGTACGACGGTCCGGACCACCCAGCAAGGCTTTTTCGATCCCTCGATGCTGGTAACCGAGGGCCACTTCCAGATGCAGCACCTGCTCCCCGTGACAGGAAAACTGAAAATGGCCGGGCTCGATAATACCGGCATGGACCGGCCCGACAGCTACGGTATGGGTTTCTTCGCTATCGATTTCGAAGTAGTCAACGTCACCTACCTGTGCTCGTATACACACCTGACGCTGCCGCCAGGCGCGCTCGGGTAGCTCTAGGTGGTCGACGGGTGTTGCA
>CAZTLH010000244.1:0-4776 GCA_964614335.1 uncultured Gammaproteobacteria bacterium | reverse complement strand
AAAAGCGGTCTTTGGTCCATTTTCCCGCTCATTTTCGTTAAATAGAACGACTATTTGCCTCAAATGATCGAAAAAATGGCCTCAAATCCGCTTCCCCTCGCCACGACTCCTGTTCTCGGACAGCCTCCTAGCGAATCACCAGATATAGCGCTCCATTCCCACGTACAATATTCAGCAAAATTGCTTGATGATATCCTTTTAAAATACTGCGCATATCTTCAAGATTGCGAACACGCTGACGATTAACGGTCACGATGATGTCGTTCTTGCGCAGTCCGACACGTTCTGCGGGACTGCCAGGCTTGACAACAACCACACGGACACCGCCTTCATGTCCATTTGGCAATGGACCTTCCAATGTGGAGAAAGTGGCTCCGGACAAGCGCTCGTTAAAACCCATACCTTTGTCCTTTTGTGCCATGGCTTTTTTGATTGTGGCAGAAACGTCCATTTCACCACCATCACGAATGACTTTAAGTTTAATCGTATCACCAACGGGAATCAGGCCGATACTGTTGCGTAATGCTGATGAGCTGCCGATAGGCTTACCATCCATTGCGATCACGACATCACCCTGTTTGAGACCGGCATCGGCTGCCGCAGTATCCGGAATAACCTGGGTAATAACAGCTCCTTTCGTAATCTTCAGGTTCAAGGCATCAGCCAACTCAGGAGTCAAATCCTGAATATAAACCCCCAGATGACCACGATTAACACTACCGTGGTCGATAATTTGTGTGACCACTTTATTGATCATATTGATCGGTATGGCAAAACCGATACCGACATTACCGCCACTGGGAGCAAGAATTGCGGTATTCAGACCCACCAGTTCGCCCCGCAAGTTGACCAGTGCACCCCCTGAATTTCCCGGGTTGATCGATGCATCCGTCTGAATGAAATCCTCATAGCCTTCGATACCAAGACCGTTACGGCCTTTGGCGCTGACAATACCTGAGGTGGCGGTCTGGTTCAGCCCGAAGGGGTTGCCTATGGCGACCACATAATCACCAACCCGCAATTGATCAGAGTTCCCCCTTTTCAATGCCGTCAGGCCTTTGCCGGGAATCTGCAGGAGTGCAATATCTGAAGCCGCATC
Source organism: uncultured Gammaproteobacteria bacterium (assembly GCA_964614335.1). Lineage (GTDB taxonomy): Bacteria > Pseudomonadota > Gammaproteobacteria > Arenicellales > DRJH01 > DRJH01. The sequence continues at coordinate 3,677 of CAZTLH010000244.1, read as the reverse complement.
GGTACCAATCAATTTTGCTGTCAGCTTGCGGCTATCGCTGAGCAGAATGGTAATTTTATCCGCTTTGTCGATCACATGATTATTGGTGATGACATAACCTTTTTTGGCGTCAATAATAATACCGGATCCCAGGCTCTGGGTCCTTCTTTTCAGCGGTCGATTGGGAGCATTGAAAAACCGCCGAAAGAAAGGATCTCTCAACATCGGGTTCTGCTTGACATTGGCCGTACCACGGGTCGAAACATTCACCACAGCGGGCATCACTCGTTGCAGCATAGGTGCCAATGAAGGCATGGGCTGTGCTGCCTGCGGCGCAGTCACCGCCGCCTCGGCCATTGGCAAGGCGAGAATACCGGCTGCAGTTGACAGTGTCAGCAACAGTGGCAACGCGCGGGTAAAGATTTTGTTTCTAATCATTACAATCTCCTGTTTGAAAAATTCCTGTTTCAGTCTGGTCAACCTGCCAAGTTTTCCCAGCCTATATCATGTGAAAATAAATGTATCCTGATTCATAAACACATGAACTTGAGATGGTGATCTGGGAGAAAAAGTTCAAGCTGATCAATCATTATTAACATTACAATAATGTAATGTTAGTTCCTTCGGTCAGAATAATGAAACACCAGAAGCTCCCGATAACCTCTGCAACGGTGGGTCTGGTGGTGTGTTCTGAACGACTTTGGCTGCTTTTCGCCAAGCGGAGCGAGGAAAACAGCGCCAGACCCAAGCTTGGTTGGAGTTCCTGTGTTAGCGGGAGCTCCTGATGTTTCAATGTCATCACGTGTTCGAACTTTCCGACACTCACTTATTGACAAGATCTGGAGTAAAAGAAATAGATTATTGCTCACAGAGACTATAATAAATGAGTCTGTTGATTAAGTCGATTTTTGGTATTTTCAAGAAAAATTGGTTGCAATACTTTCAATAGCATACGAACTCATATTTACTTAAAAAGGTACTAATTCAACAGACTCATAGATGACTTGTGTTCCTGAAAACGGGACTTCAATCCCTCATGAATTCAGGACTGCAGATTTGCGACACCGCTCGGGACGTGCCCTGTTGGTACATGCTGACTGGCCTGATCGCAAATTTTTGACTGGTCATCGAAAAAAATATCGGCCCCAAAGGTCTTCAGAAACCCCCCTTTATCAAGCCCACCCAGGAACAGGGCTTCATCGATCCGGATATTCCAGGCCCGCAGCGTTTTGACAGCACGCTCATGTGCCGGAGCTGCGCGTGAAGTCACCAGAGCAGTCCGAATCGGCGATAGTTCTCCTGAATACTCTGCCTGTAAGGCCTGTAATGCCTGTAATACCCCCTTGAATGGCCCCCCGGGCAACGGCTGGTCAGCGGCCGCAGTTTCGGTATCAACAAAGGCCTGTAGCCCCTGTTGTTTATAAACCTGCTCGGCAACATCTGAAAACAACACCGCATCGCCATCAAAAGCGATACGCAACTGCTCATCAGTCTGGTGTTGATTATCAGCTTGGCGCACCGGGTCTGCATTCGCCGGTAAAATCGTCGCGGCTGCAAAACCATCCGCCAGCGCCTGCCGGACATCATCCGGGTCAGCGGACAAAAACAAATGGGCGTGAAATGGTTCAACATAACGATAGGGCGACATTCCACTGGTGAAAGCAGCACGTGAGATATCCAGCTTATAATGTTGAATTGAATGAAATATTCGTAGTCCGGTATCGGCACTATTACGGGAGATCAATACCACTTCGACCCGTGTTCTTTGTTGACCACGCGCATTCAGTGCCAGCAACTTGCACACCAATGGAAAGGCCACTCCCGGCTGCAATGGTTCGTTTTCATGTTCAATCTGATATCGACAATAGGCGTCAATACCTTGTTCTGCAAACAGTCGGTGACTTTGTTCAAGGTCAAACAATGCACGCGATGAGATCGCCACCACCAATCGGCTTTGCCTCTGTATTTTTGGATCAGTCATTTTTAGCGACAGCGGGAGAACTCCAGCATACGGGTAATGGGCAATACTGCCCTGGCGCGGATCGCTTCCGGAATCAACACTTCTCCGCTGCTTTGTTGTAATGTTTTCTCGAGCCGGTCCAGACTGTTCATTTTCATCCACGGACATTGGGCACAGCTTTCACAGGTTGCGCCTTCGCCTGCGGTCGGTGCCGGAACAAGATTTTTGCCAGGAACAGCCTTTTGCATCTTATAGAAAATACCTTCTTCTGTAGCGACGATATACATCGGGGCATCCAGCTCCCTGGCGGCGGCGATCAACTGGCTGGTCGACCCGACTACATCAGCCAGCGCAATGACCGATGCCGGTGACTCCGGATGTACCAGCACCTTGGATAATGGGTACTGCTGCTGTAAATTCAGCAGGGTCTCGGCCTTGAACTCTTCATGAACCACACAGGAACCCTGCCACAGCAATAGATCCGCGCCAGTTTCACGACGCACATAATCACCAAGAAAACGATCCGGGGCCCAGATGATTTTTTCACCCTTTGCCGCCAGCTCGCGTATCAGATCGACGGCAATTGAGGATGTCACAACCCAGTCCGCACGAGCCTTTACCGCCGCACTGGTATTGGCATACACCACTACAGTCCGGTCCGGGTTGGCGTCACAGAAAGCAGCAAAATCATCTGCCGGGCAACTTAAATCGAGGGAGCAGGTGGCCTCCGGTTCCACCAGCAACACACGTTTTTTCGGACTCAGAATTTTTGCCGTTTCCCCCATAAAACGAACACCGGCAACCACAACCGTAGACGCCGGATGTTCAAAGCCAAATCGTGCCATTTCCAGAGAGTCGGCGACCTTGCCACCACTGGTTTCAGCCAGCTCCTGCAGCGGCGGGTCAACATAATAATGTGCGACCAACACAGCATTTTGTTCCAGCAACATGGTCTTGATCGACGCCAGTCGTTGCTGCTGGGAGTGATCATCCAGACTTGCGGCTCTGGACTCACGTGCAAAAGCTGCTGAGACACTGATTTTATTCGCAATATCAGCAGGGATTTTCATTTCTGATTCAAGCATTGTCTATTCACTGGTTGTGGTCTACTATCATCCGCATCATACTACAGTGCTTATATCGATGCAGCCATGCGAGAATACAAGCCTGTCCATAGCACTTCATTACTACTACCAAAAACATATCCACTAACTTTCAAGATACATCACCATGACCTGGATTGCCTTACTCATTGTCGCCGTCATTTTGATCGCCATGTCCATGTACTATCCTCGTATCGCCTTCAGTCTGCTGGGGGTGTTGCTGGTTTCTGCTATTATTATCTACCGCTTGACCGGTAGTGATGTAAACGGCCAGTCGATCCCGCCCGAAAAGCTGGCTCTGGAAAATCTGCATATGCAAAAATCCTATGCAGACAGTTATGACCTGCTCGGCAGAATACGCAATAATGCCGACAGACCTTTACGCGAGTTTTCAGTATTGGTTCAGGCGCTGGACTGCCCGCAAGCGAAAGACACTGTTGATTGCAGCATCATTGGCGAAAAAAACATCAGTGTCTATATCCAGGTACCATCCAGACAAGCCCGGGATTTTCGTGAGAACATCTATTTCGGACAAATTCAACCGACCAAAACACTGGCTTGGCGCTATCACCTTTACTAGGAGGCTGTCCGAGAACAGAGAGCCTACTGCGAAAAAGCGGACTTTGGTCCATTTT
>CAZTLH010000243.1:0-4796 GCA_964614335.1 uncultured Gammaproteobacteria bacterium | reverse complement strand
CAATACAACCTCCCCATCGTCATTCCAGACCCGAACCAGTTCCTGATCAGCAATCCCGTAGCTGGTGGCATCTTGCGGGTGTAGTTCCAGTGGCTCCGGCCCATCGGAAGCCGGGTGGCTACCGAAAGTGGCGTTGGAACGGTCAAAACTTGATGGTGTTACCAGAGTAAAAGCACGGCTGTATGCTGTCGGCTCATATCTCGGAACACCACAATCAAATTCATCAGCCAGTTGCTGCGAAAACAGCTCAATTTTACCTGATGCCGTGGCCGGCGAGGTATTCGAACACAATAATGGCCATTCCCCCTCTGCATTCAACATCGGTAACACGGCTCCGGATTTAAGTTGGCTGGGTAAATTCTGCTGCATGACCGGTGACGTGCAGTCAAAAGCTGTATCGAGCAACTCTTCGTCCGTGGTCCGGAATTCAGGCTCTGCAAAACCGAATCGCCGGGCCAGTTGCCGAAATATTTCTGTATTCGGCTTGGCCTGACCCACAGCAGGGATCACGGCATCGGCCTTTTGCAGATAACCCTGACCATATGCGGCAAACACATCGGTATGCTCAAAGTGACTGCAGGCCGGCAGAATCACATCGCAATACGACATGGTATCCGTCATCACCACATCGCAACCGATGGTGAACAAAGAACTCTGGCTCAATGCTGCCTTCATTTTGTTCTGCTGCGGGTGGGTACAAACCGGGTTGTGGTTATAGATAAAGACTACCTTGAAAGGCGGGTCCAGACAATCATCAAGTAATAGCTGTGGTACATCGACGATATTGACGCTGCGCGTAGTCTTTCCAAGCAATTCAGGGCATTGTAATCGTTGTGGTGTTTTCGGAAACATGGCGCCGTTGGGACAGATCACACCGGCCCCACTGCGCCCCAATTGGCCCCTGAGCACCTGCAAGGCCATGGCCGTCCGAATCGCCGAACCGCCATTGGCACTCCGTTCAAGACCAATACCAATATTCAGCGATGCGGTCCCGGCTTCGGCATAAAACCTAATAAAACATTCGATATCCTGTAATTTCAAACCACAGATTCGGGCTGCATCCTGCAAGCTATATCGGCGGGCGCTTTGCAGATAAGGCTCAAGCCCCTCTACCCACCGATCAAGAAAGGTTTTATCCAGTAATTCACGACGTTCAAACTCAGCCGCCATGGCCAGTGCCAGCACGGCATCGGTATTGGGCAGAGGCTGTAGAAATAGATCCGCTTTGCGGGCAATCTTGATACGTTTGGAATCCACAACGACCAAACGTGCACCTTTAGCCTGGGCAGCCTTGACGACACGGGTAAAATGCAGATTCGAGGTCGTGATGTTGTTTGCCCAGATAACCAACAAATCCGAATTTACCGCATCCTCTGGATTTAGACCGGGTGCATCACCAAACAGGCTGGCATAGGCAGTCGACATCACGCCGCCACAAAGTGGCGTACGTTCCAGTTGTGTGGCACCAAGACGATAAAAAAACCGCCGGTCCATGGATCCCATGGCCAGTTGCCCATGGGGGCCACCATAGTTTAATGGCAAAATCGACTCTGGCCCGTATTCTGCTATCGCTTCGGTAGTAGCGGCATGGATTCGCTCGAGGGCATCAGACCATGAAATGGGTGTAAATTCTTCACCCCCACGTGGTCCGGTACGCAACAATGGCGTCCTCAATCGCCGTGGACCATGCACCAGATCCTGATAGTAATTGGCAACTTTTTTACAAATCGTGCCCCGGGTAAATGGATTTACCTCTGAACCTCTGATACTGGTAATCTGATCGTTCTCGACAGTTACCGCAAGACTGCAGGTATCCGGACAATCCAGGGGGCAAACACTGGGAAGGGTAGACGGGACTGGGATGGTCGACATGCGCATAAAACCTCAAAATTCGATTGATGTTATAATCATGGGAACAGATTATCCCATGATCCGTACAGCGTGCGCATCATGTCATGAAGATACAGTTTTACCTGTCAGCTCGAAATGCTGGCGAGATCTGTCATCAAAGACCCGTGCTCTCCCAATCATCAAGGAACTGCTGCTGAAGATACGGGAGTTCCTGCTGAAGATATTGCCCATTTGTACATTTAGCACTGTAGAATGATTGTGAATTTTTGGTTTTTCTGGTAAAAGGTCCCGCTTGCTTCTAGAGGAATGAATATGGCTCGTACAAGGACAACAGTTTCCAAACTCATCCATGGCGTGGAACCCTACAAACCCGCCAAAGGGGAAGAATATCTGAACCCTGAGCAACAGGCTCATTTTCGTCAGATCCTGGAATCCTGGCGTGATGAGCTTCTGGCTGGCAGCAGCAAAACCGTCAGCGCAATGCAGGATGAAACCATCAATCACCCGGATCCAACCGACCGCGCCAGTCAGGAAACCGAGATTTCCCTGGAACTGCGCAGTCGCGATCGCGAACGCAAGCTACTGAAGAAAATCAATGAATCACTGGATACACTTGAAGCCGATGACTATGGATTTTGTGCAAAATGTGGTACCGACATTGGTTTGAAACGGCTCGAAGCCAGACCGACCGCAACCCTTTGTATCGATTGCAAGACACTGGAAGAAATTCGCGAACGTAATCAGGCCTGATATCACCTAGGCCGATTAACCGCACAGGAATCATCATTCAGCATGCATTATGATCTGATTGTTCGTAATGCCCTCATTGCCAGGTCAACAGGTGATACGGAAGAAGGCGACCTGGCCTGTCGTGGGAGTCGTATCGAGAAAATCGATAGCACAATCGATGCTCCAGGACGTGAAGAAATCGATGCCCGCGGTTTGTTACTGCTACCTGGCGTCATCGACCCCCAGGTTCATTTTCGTGAACCCGGCGCCTGTTACAAAGAAGATCTTGGCAGTGGTTCCAGAGCCGCAGTGCGTGGAGGTGTTACCAGTTTTCTGGAAATGCCCAATACCCGTCCCGCCACCACCTCTCAACCATTACTTGATCAAAAACTGCAGCTGGCAGCACAAAAATCTGTAGCCAATTACGGTTTTTTTATTGGCGCCACAACGGACAATCTCAAAGCCATCAACAGCGTGACACCCGCTTGTGGCATCAAGATTTTTATGGGTGCCAGCACCGGTGACCTGTTGGTCGACAAGCATGACGATCTGGAACGGATATTTGCCAATGGCCGACGTCTGATTGCAGTACATGCCGAAGACGAGCAACGCATACAGCACCGCAAGAGAAGTTATTTACAAGACCCTGCACCCGATATATCACTGCATTCCGTCATACGTGACCCCGAATGCGCATTGCAAGCGACCCGACTGGCCGTAGAATTGTCGCAACAATACCAGCGCCGACTGCATATTCTGCATTTATCCACAACCATGGAAGTCGACTACCTGCGTCAGCACAAGACAGCCTGGATTACAGCGGAAGTCATCCCCAATCACCTGTTACTCAACACAGCCGACTACAAAGCTCTGGGCAGTCTGGTACAGATGAATCCGCCGATTCGCGAGACCAAAGACAATACTGCCCTCTGGCAAGGACTGCACGATGGAATTATTGACTTCATTGCCACCGATCATGCCCCGCACACACTCGAGGAAAAAAAACGGCCCTACCCCGACTCACCATCCGGTATGCCCGGTGTCGAAACCTCATTACCGCTGCTGCTGACCGCAATGCAGGCCGGACATTGCACACTTCGGGAAATACTGAAGTGGTTCAGCGCCGGGCCCGCTGCCGCCTACAAAATCGACAACAAAGGCCATATTGAAGAAGGCTATGATGCTGATTTTACCCTGGTGGACATGGAACATTCCAAGCCGCTACACAACGCGGATGTATTCTCCCGTGCCGGCTGGAGCCCTTTTGCCGGGCGCTCCCTGACTGGCTGGCCACTGTACACCATCGTCAATGGCCAGATTGTCTATGAAAAGGGCAATATACGACCCGGCATTCTGGGCAAAGCCTTGAGTTTTGATCATGGAGCAATCTGAGCAAAGCCAGACTGATCATCATCAGCTGTCCTGTACCAAAACAATAACAGAGGAGTCCAAAACCGGGCACACATACCTCTTCCGACCGTCATGGTACTGCCGTAACCGGCATCTGCAGACAATTCTGCCATATTTGTTTCCTGCACCTGCCCATCCTCCCTACCAGCGACAACGTCTGGAACTGGCTGATGGAGACTTTTTAGATCTTGACCGGCTCGACGCCAATTCTGCTATTGCACGTGTAATTTTGCTCCATGGTCTGGAGGGCTGTTCACAGTCGCACTACATCCGGGCCCTTGCCATGCAGTTGTGGCATATCGGGTTCGATGTCATAGTCATGAATTTTCGTGGTTGCAGTGGCGAACCGAATCGACTGCCAAGACGCTACCATGCCGCCGATACCGGCGACCTGCAAACCGTTCTCTCCCATCTCACAGAACACGCAACTGGCATCCCAACGGGTCTGGCCGGCTTTTCACTCGGCGGCAGCATCGTACTCAAATGGCTGGCAGAGCATTCGGAACAACAGATCGTCCAGGCTGGTGCAGCTATATCAGTGCCTTTCGATCTGGCCGCTGCCGCTGATTATCTGAATCAGGGTGTGAACCGCATCTATCAGTTCAAGCTTCTACGTCAGCTCAAGCACAACACACTGCAGAAAATGCGTCAAATCGAGATGCCATTTAGCCAGGTAACTGTCTGCAAATGTCGAAACTTTCGTCAGTTTGACCGTCTCGTAACCGCGCCATTACATGGTTTTCGCGACGAAAATGACTATTATCAACAGGCCAGCACAAGGCCATTATTACACCAGATCACCACCC
>CAZTLH010000242.1:0-4818 GCA_964614335.1 uncultured Gammaproteobacteria bacterium | reverse complement strand
CTATAATGCCCTGGACAATCCGCAATACCAGAGTGCCTCACAGCAGGAGTTGACTGCTGAACTGAAGGCGCATATCCAGTCATTATGGAAGACCAATGAGGTGCGGGCACTGAGACCTACACCGGATCAGGAAATCAAAACCGGGCTGTATTATTTTCGCTCATCAATATTTCACGCCCTGCCGCGTTTATACCGAAATCTGGAACGGACGTTAACGGATATTTATGGTGCGGACGGTGAAAAGGTGGAAATACCCAACCTGATTCGTTTTGGTTCCTGGATCGGTGGAGATCGCGATGGCAATCCCTATGTGACCCCGGAGGTCACAAGACAGGCATCACGTCTACAGGCCAGGGAAATCTTACGGGAATACCTGCATCGGGTCGAGGCCCTGATCCAGGTACTGACCCACTCCAGTCAGCTGGTCGAGATATCAGCAGAATTTCGTAGCAGTCTCGAGCAGCAGCAGGTATTGGCTCGTTATGTTTTTCGTGATGATCCGGACGCTTTTCATCAAGAGCCCTATCGTCGAAAACTGGCGATGATGGCCTATCGTTTGCGTTGCAGTCTGCGCAAAATGGAGCAGCGACTGGCCGGGTATCTTGATGGTGAAGTCGATTTTGCCTATCCGGAGTCGCAGGGTCTGCTGGATGATCTGCGACTGATCTATCGGTCTCTTTGCAGTCATGGGGATACAACCATGGCTCGTGGTGACTTGCTGGATCTGATACGCCTGGTGCGTTGTTTTGGCTTCCATCTGGCAAGACTTGATATCCGTGAAGAATCGAGTTGCCATACCCGGGTTGTGACCGAGATTCTGACATTGAGCGGGCAGCAAACCGATTATCAGCACTTGAATGAGTCTGACCGTATTGCCGTGCTGCAACAACAGCTCGATCAGGCACTGCCACTTGTTTTTGAAGAGCGGCAGTTGACTGCGGACAGTGCCAGGGTGCTGGAGGTGTTTCATGTCATCCGTGAAATTCGTGAGGAAATCAGCCCGCGTGCGATCGGCAGCTATGTGGTTTCGATGACCCATCAGGCCAGCCATGTGCTGGAAGTGCTGTTTCTGGGCTTGCAGACCCATCTTGTTGGCCGTACTGATGCCGGCCAGGTCTACTGTCATTTAATGGTCTCGCCGCTATTTGAAACCATTGAGGATCTGCAGCAGATTCAATACGTGCTTGGTGGCTTGTTTGCCGATACTCTTTATCGACAGTATCTGGCGGCCGGCGGCAATCTTCAGGAAGTGATGCTGGGCTATTCGGATTCCTGCAAGGATGGTGGCATTCTTGCTTCATCATGGGGCTTGTATCAGGCCCAGCAACAGGTGAAAAACCTGGCCGACCACCATGGCGTGCAAATCCGCCTATTTCATGGTCGTGGCGGCACAGTGGGACGTGGCGGCGGGCCGACCCATGAAGCGATCTTGTCACAACCGGAAGGGACGGTGGGTGGCCGGATTAAATTCACCGAACAGGGTGAGGTGCTTTCGTTTCGCTACCAGCATCCCGAAACGGCGGTCTATGAACTGACCATGGGTTGTACCGGTTTAATCAAGGCCAGTCGTGGTTTGTTGATGCAGGTACCCGACGAGGGCCTGCCTTATGGTGAGGCGATGCAAACCATGGCGCAGCTGGCAGAAACTCACTACCGGGATTTGACCGATACGCAACCCGCGCTGATAGATTACTTTTATGAAACCACCCCCGTCGATGAGATTTCCCTGCTGAATATTGGTTCCAGGCCATCGCATCGAAACCAGCAGGATCGTTCCAAGAACTCGGTTCGTGCCATCTCCTGGGTTTTTGGTTGGGCACAGTCGCGTCAAACCTTGCCCGGCTGGTATGGTCTGGGTACAGCTTTGGCCAAATTCTGCCAGACACAACCGAACGGGATGCGAACACTGCGACAAATGTATGCTCGGTGGCCTTATTTTCGTGCCCTTTTAAGTAATACCCAGATGGCGCTGAGTAAAAGCCAGATGGATATCGCCCATGAATATGCCAGTCTGTGCAAACAAACCACGACGGCAGAAAAGATTTATCCGGAAATTTACAAAGAGTATCAACTCACCTGTCGTCTGGTTCTGGAAATCGCCGGCATTGATGCCTTGCTGGACGAGAACCCCGGCCTGAAACTGTCATTATCCAGACGCGATCCCTATCTCGACCCCATCAATCATATCCAGGTTCATCTATTGCGTTGCAGTCGAGAGGCCAAGAGTAGCCAGCATCAGGACCTGTGGCTGGTGCCCTTGCTGCGCTCCATCAATGCCATTGCCACCGGTATGCGCAATACCGGCTGAGGACATCCGGTGCGAACCACCGACATTGCTGACTGGCGGGTAGCAGCGTATTCAATGCAGTTTTTCCCATCAGGTTTATGATACGGAGAATTCGTTAGCTGTTATCGAGCCAGTTGGCCATTCATGGCCATCAAACGAACAATACAGTCAGCAAAACCTGTGTTAGCGGGAGCTCCTGTACCTGACTCAACCAAGAGGTTATTTATAGTCACATCCAGTATACTGTTGCCCGGATGATCGCACTGCAATACAGATACGGACAATGAAAGCGAAAGATTTCGGGAATGGATTAAAAGGGGTCCTGCTGACAGGATTATTGAGTCTGGCAATGATCGGGCCTGTGCAGGCAGGGACCGCATTCACCTTTGGTTATGGCAATAAAAACTGTGAATTTTTTCTGCAGGCTGAAAGTCGCGGTGATCTTGACAAGGAATACCTGCTGCTGGTGAGCTGGATTCAGGGGTATATGTCCAGTTACAGTATGGTGGATAGTCTCACACAGACACATCCTGTTGATGTTCTCGATAATATTTCCATCAACAGTGTAATTGGCTGGGTGCATGATACCTGTGCTTCTGATTCCCGCATTTATGTTGGTAATGCCATGGCAAATTTAATTATCAAATTGCTCAAGGCGGAACACGCAAATGGTAATTAAGCGGCCTGTCACAGGATTTGCAGATCTGAGTGTGATGTCCTGATGCGGCAAAAAATTCGGACCCTGCGCCAGCGCCCTGAAGTTATGCTGATGTGTCTGGCAGCGGCAATTCCGTTCAGTTTTGCGACCTGGCAGGCCTTGTTGAATAATTTCGCCATCGAACGAGCCGCATTTACCGGCGCAGAGATGGGGCTGCTGCAGAGTATTCGTGAAATCCCGGGTTTTCTGGCCTTTGGTGTGGTTCTGGTGTTATTGCTGGTGCGGGAACAACGGCTCTTTTACTGGATGGTGGCGTTGATGGCCGTCGGTACCGCAGCCACGGGTTACTTTCCCTCCGTGCTGGGGTTGTATCTCACCACCGTGCTGATGTCGCTGGGTTTTCATTATCAGGAAACCTTGCAGCAGTCATTGTCCCTGCAGTGGTTGCCTAAAGACAAGACTCCCGAGCTGCTGGGGCGGATTATCTCCATGCGCTCTATTGCGGCCATCCTGAGTTTTGCTCTGGTCTGGTTTTTATCGGAAAAACTGGCCCTGGATTATCACTGGATCTATTTGGCCGGTGGTGGCATTACACTGCTGATTGTGTTCGGAACCGCCATTTTTTTTCCGCATTTTCAGGCTCATGTCGAACAACACAAAAAGCTGATTTTACGGCGTCGCTACTGGCTTTACTATGCCCTGACGTTTATGGCTGGAGCACGGCGGCAGATTTTTGTTGTGTTTGCCGGTTTCCTGATGGTGCAGAAATTTGGTCTCAGTGTCGGTACTATCTCGCTGCTTTTTTTGCTCAATGCCACCCTCAATATCTTTCTGGCACCAAAGATCGGCAGGATGATTATGCGCTGGGGTGAGCGACGCGCCCTGATTTGTGAATATATCGGCCTGATCATTGTTTTTTACGCCTATGCTGTGGTCGAAACTGCCTGGATTGCCATGATTCTGTATGTTCTGGATCATCTGTTTTTTGCCATGGCCATCAGTATCAAGACCTACTTTCAGAAAATCGCCAATCCTGCGGATATGGCCTCGACCGCAGGCGTGGCCTTTTCGATCAATCATATTGCGGCGGTGATATTACCGGCCCTCCTGGGTGTAGTTTGGATGATTTCACCGGCCGCCGTTTTTCTGACCGGTACCGGGATCGCGGTCATCTCATTATTGCTGGCATTCAATATACCGGCCCAACCGATGCCGGGTCAGGAGGTTGTTTTCGGTCGGCGCATCTCGGGTACTGTGGCCGCAGCCAGACCATGAAATCCTATGTCCTGCCGGGGTTGATACTGGCCCTGATTATTGCCGGTACAGTATATGCGTTTTGGGGTATGGGTTTTTCCGTGTCAGCCCTGGAGACGACTATTCTGGAGCTGGGGGGCTGGGGCATGGCCGGTTCCATTGGTCTGATGGTGTTACACACCTTTGTGCCATTTCCGGCCGAATTTCTGACCATCGCCAATGGCATGGTGTATGGCCCGCTGTGGGGTGCGGTGATTTCCTGGATCGGTGCCATGCTCGGTGCAGCGCTGGCCTTTGCTCTGGTGCGTTGGCTGGGTCGGCCCTTTGTCGAGAAAATGATAGACCGCAAGGACTGGCATACCCTCGATGCCTGGATTTCGGAGCAAGGTTTCAGTTTTGTACTGATCAGTCGTTTTGTGCCGGTCATTGCCTTTAATCTGGTCAATTTCCTGGCCGGTCTGACGGCCATCAGTTGGAGCAGGTTTTTGTTGGCCACCGGTGTGGGTATCCTGCCGGTACTCGTGATCATGGTGTTGTTCGGTCATTATATTGAATATATGACCTGGCCCTGGTGGCTGCTATTCGGGATTGCTGCGGTCTTGTGGTGGTTTGTTTTTCG
>CAZTLH010000241.1:0-4821 GCA_964614335.1 uncultured Gammaproteobacteria bacterium | reverse complement strand
GGGTGGTGTGCGGGTGGGGGGGACCTCCGGGGGGGCGGCAGACGGGTGGAGAGGGGACCTGGAGGCGGGAGGGTGGGGGGGTTGATGGCGTCTGGGGGGAAAGAGGGTAGCGGCGCTGCGTTGGCGTTGCCAATCGGGTCGGACCTGCTGCAGATAGACCCGGATGCTATCGATCGCCGGTTCGCCCATGGGCACAACACGTTGCCGGCCACCCTTGCCCGTCACCCGTAACCAGCCGGCCTCGAGATCCAGATTGCCGAGGCGCAAACCGATCAGTTCCGAAACCCGCAGACCCGTGGCATAAAGTATTTCCAGCATGGCCCGGTCCCTCAAGCCGGTGGCCGTAGCAGTGTTCGGTGCCGCCAGCAATGATTCAACTTGTGCTTCAGACAACACACCGGGCAGTGGCCGGCCCAGCTTGGGAAAGACGATTTCCGCGCTGGGATCCACCGCAATCACGGCTTCACGTAATAAATACCGGTAAAATCTTCGTATACTGGAAAGGGTCCGGGATGCGGTACGGGGACTGATTCCATGACCATTGCGCCATGACAGAAAAGCCAGCACATCCGCATGATCCGCCTGTTGCAGCGCTTTATCCTGATCATGCAACCAGGTCTGATAACCGTGCAAATCCCGATAATAGGCTTCACGGGTTAAATCACTGAGACCATCTTCCAGCCACAGACTGTCGATAAAAACTTCTAGGAGGTTTTCCTCAACCATAATTCCTGCAGCCGGCGCTGTAGTTGGGCCCGGCGTTTGACATCGGCGGTGGCACGCAACAGGCTTTTATATAAACGCCTCGCGTCTTCGATCAAATCGGCCTTGACCAGTACCTCGGCCGCCTTGTAGCGGGCAGACTGCCCCCACAGGTCAAAACTGTTATCACCGGTCAGGGCCGAACCCAGATAAAGTTCGGCAGCGCGGCGATACTCCTTGATTGCGGCCCTGGAGTCAGCCATCCAGAATAACATTTCCCGTTGTAACTGTGGTGCGCTGACACGCTGGCGCAAACTGCGAAAAAGCGACAGCGCCAAACGATGGGCACCCACACTTTGCAGGTCAAACAAAACCTGCTGGATACGTTGTGCTGCACCTTCCCCGATTTGCCCCAATGGCTGGAGATAATCACCGATCAAACGATTGGCGGTGGTCGTATCCCCAGCATAAACCGCCAGCCGGGCACGCCGCAATATCCAGTCCAGTGGATCCACACCGCTCGGTGGCCGTACCAGATCCTTTACCAGATCTGCTGCCTGGGATATTTTCCCCTGACGCATATCGGTCTCGGCGAGCAAATAGCGCGAGGAATCGGAAAGTACATCAACGCTGGGCAACCAGTCTTTGTCGGCATAGAGTTGTAAAGCCACAAATTTCCTGTCGGCCTTGAACAACAGCTCGATCAACGCTTCATGGGCCCGGCGACGGGTGAATTCTGCCTCACCCTGTCGCACCAGTACGGCAAACAGGCTTTGTGCCCGTAATGGATGCGACTCGACTGCACTGCGAGCCAGCTCCAGCCAGGGCCCATCTTCGCCGAGAATCAGATTGGCTGCATTACCAAGTTGCTCCCCGGTCTTTAGCAGGACCTTGATCAGACTGCTGATATCCGGCTCGGTCAGCCTGTAATCGGACGGTTGTGGCGGGATATTCAAGGCTTGCTCCAAGGCCTGCAGCTGAGCAGGATAATCCCCGGCCCGATTCGCCGCCGCAGCGGTCAATGACCATAATTCACGACGCAAGCTCTTCGCATCAGGCGGCAAGATCGTCATCAATTGTTGCGCACCCGTCTGCACCACAGATGGTTTCCCGCCCGCCATCAGCTGCGCCTGCAATCGCAACAAACGACCTTCAAAGGTTTGATCGGCCCGTAGCCATCGCAGGGCCAGTTGCGGGTCTTTGGCAGCAAGAAGAACACGGACAAACAAGTAGGTCCAGGCTGTGTCTGCCGGCAGAAATTCTTCGCGGTAACGCAGTGCCGCAGTTTTGGCATCCTGGTATTTTCCGGCCACCAGATAACTGCGGATTAACTGTCGGCGCCAACTGTTCTGGTATGCAGTGTTCGGGACACGCTTTGACCACAACAAGTTACGCAATACCTGCCGTGCCTGATCACCCTGATGCAATTTAAGCCGTGCCATCGCCAGCCAGTCGCTGAGGGACTGTTTAATCTTTAATGGCAGTGCTGCCCTGGGCTGGGTCGTTCGTTCGACAATGGCCTGCCAATCCTGCAGCTGGTTCAGAATCTGCAGACGCTCCTGTTCCAGCAACCACCAGTCGTTGTCTGGAATGGTCTTTTGTTGAAAACGATCCAGTGTCGTGACTGCCAGACGCATCGCACCGCCCTTGACCAGTGCCCGTACACGAAGCAAACGTAAATCATTGGTCGTTGGAGTCGATATCTGGGTTCTGGCCGGTATTTCAGTGACCGCGGTCTCTGTCGCCAAGCCAGGGTCCTCTTTTGCCGGCCCTGTCTTCCGGGGCTGACCAGTCGTCTGACTGCTGACAGATGGCGTGACGTCATGGCCCGGGTTGACGGGTTTGCTCGGGGGCAAGGCCAGTGTCGGCGTATCCGGCGGGGTCCGTAGTACCGATATCGGTGGTGGCTGAAAGCGTTTAACGATGTCCGCTGTCGCGGCACTACCGCCGGCAGCTGCAGAATTTGCAGCCGGTGAGGAAGCCTGAACCACAATCGGTGCGGTATCGACAGACGCAAGGCCAGCATCGGTGCTCTGGGCCAGAACTGGTAACCACAGGACACTGGCCAGAAGACCCACCAGTCCACGACCAAACGACACCCAACAGGATAGTCTGTTGCCCTGAATGGTAAGCCGTGTTGAGATTTCAGCAGATCTTCGCCGGACAACAGTATCCGTGCCAACCTGCCCTGTCGAATATCCCCGACCCGGCAACAACGTTCTCTACCCTGACGTCAGGCCAGCTTTTCCTTGATCCGGGCTGCCTTTCCACGCAGATCGCGCAGATAATAAAGTTTGGCCCGACGCACATCACCACGACGCTTGACCTTGATCGAGGCCAGCAGCGGGCTGTGGGTCTGGAACACACGTTCGACACCTTCGCCATAAGAAACTTTTCGCACGGTGAAAGCCGAATTCAGACCACGATTGCGTTTAGCGATGACCACACCCTCAAAGGCCTGCAGACGCTCCCGATCCCCTTCCTTGACCCGAACCTGCACCACTACGGTGTCACCGGGTGAAAACTCGGGGATTTCGGTCTTCATCTGTTGCTGTTCCAGTTCCTGGATGATTGTACTCATTTCATACTCTCCGTCTGTGCTTCAATATATTCGTTCAACATAATCTCTTCTTCGGCCGACAATCCGTGCGCTGCCAACAAGTCCTGGCGACGCTCGTGTGTTCGACCCAATGCGGTCATCTTTCGCCACCGTGCCAACTGTTGATGATGACCCGTCAGCAGGATCGGCGGTACCCGTCGATCTTCAAAAATCTCTGGCCTGGTGTAGTGCGGACAATCGAGCAAATCCTCCACATAGGACTCCTGCTCTGCCGATGCCGCATTGCCCAAAGTTCCGGGTAACTGTCTGGCCAGTGCATCGATCAAAACCATTGCCGGCAGTTCCCCACCACTTAACACATAATCTCCGATTGACAGCTCCATGTCTACCCTGCTTTGCAGCAATCTCTCATCCACGCCTTCATAACGCCCGGCCAACAATACCAGGCCACTGCCTTTTGACCACTGCACCACCTGCTGATGCCGCAGGGTCTGGCCCTGGGGGCTCAGATAAACCACTGGCGGCCGATCTTGACGATCGGTCAAAACCGCATCAATCGCTTTGGCCAACGGCTCTGGTTTCATGACCATACCGGGACCACCACCATACGGTCGATCATCGACGGTACGATGAGTGTCAGTGGTATAGTCACGAGGATTCCAGGTATTGACCGCTAACAAACCCCGATCACAGGCTCTCCCCGTTACCCCGCACTGGCAGACTGCCTGCACCAATTCGGGGAAAAGTGCTACCACATCAATCCGCATTTCCTGACTCACGTCTCTACGATCTGCTAAAACGCCAGATCCCAATCCACCAGTATCTGCCGCTTCTCAAGGTCAACAACCAGCACTACCGATGGGATATAGGGCAATAACCGCTGACGCTCACCCTTGAGCTCCAGCACGTCATTGGCACCTGTTTCCAGCATATTCTCTACCACACCCAGCACCACCTGATCTTGATTTCGCACCTCGAGACCGATCAACTGATGCCAGTAATACTCACCATCTTCCAATACCGGAAAGGACTCTTTTGCCACATAGATCTTGCGATTAACCAGCGACGCTGCCTGATCGCGGTCTTCACAATCCTGTAACTGTACAACCAAACCCTTGCCATGAATACGCGCATCAAGTACTTTGTGACGGCTCCCGATTACGGCTTGATCAGCTTGATCGGCCTCCTCGTCTGCCAGCCACCAGTCCTTGAAGTCAAATATCTGCTGTGGAGGTCGCATCCAGGAATAGACCTTGAGCCATCCCTGAACCCCGAACAAACCACTGATTCTGCCAACCAGAATGGACTCACACGGCCCGTCAGCTGATATCGTCACGACCGGCTCTGGTCAATCCCGCTGATGATCGACTGCTAAAATTCAATAATCAGACGGCTTTACGCTGCTGCTGGATCAGATTTTGCACTCTATCCGAAGTTTGTGCGCCCTGCCCGACCCAATGACTGACTCTTATACCAATCTGACGCTGCCGCCGCGCGACCGAGTGTAGATCCCGGGGGTCGCGGTAGTCGGAAGAAAAAAGCATGGACGAGTACGAACG
>CAZTLH010000240.1:0-4821 GCA_964614335.1 uncultured Gammaproteobacteria bacterium | reverse complement strand
CCAACTGAAACCTTGCCAATTTTACCAGTCGCATCCATCGTCCAGATATCATTGCCGCCAGTTACCGTATTTCGCCATAGAATGTCACTCTTGCCATCACCGTTGAAGTCACCAACACCAGCAATTGCCCAGTTTACATCGGTAACGGCCCCAACTGAAACCTTGCCAATTTTACCAGTCGCATCCATCGTCCAGATATCATTGCCGCCAGTTACCGTATTTCGCCATAAAACATCGCTCTTACCATCTCCGTCGAAATCGGATGAAGGACGAGCGGTCGAAATTCTCGCCCACCACGTGCCCCAGCGGTCTTTACTTGTGCTTGTGCCCACCGGAGTGCCGGCATACTCCTGCAAGGTCCAGAAGGTCAGGCCATCTACAGGGTCGACAGTCGTGACGCTATAATCACCCCAGCGGTTACTGGTACCACCGAAGGTTTTGAAATAGGGGGCTTCTCCGGCTTTAATCACCTGAATCGCCCCCAGTGTTCCGGCAGCATCACTACTCCTTCTTGCCGCATACGCTGCTTCGACATAACGGCCGGTATCAGAGCGCGAGAAACCGACCACCGCATCGCCCACTTTGTTGACCGCAATACTGGGGAAGAACACATGCCCGCCCACGCCGGGGTCAATCACCCCGGATTGTGTAACCCCCCGGGTCACAGGATTAATCTGGTACCAGAATACAGCGGTTCGATCCGATATTGCAGGCTCGGCAGGCAAGCCGCCGCTATGTGCTATCCAGAGTGATCCGTTACGAAACACGGCAGGAGAAAGTCTCGGGTCATTGGTTGAAACAAGATTCGCCGAACCCAACTGGGTGGCATTAATCAGGGTATTGTTATACTGATTCGGCAAAATGCCGGTAAACCCGATTTCCGACCATACCGGCGCAGCCCCGGTTCCACTGATTTTTGTAACATGAAATATATCCTTCCCACCACTGCTCCAACCATTATCGAGTACATATATATTGGGCTCCGCAGCATCAAACGTTACAGCTGGCTTGAATGTATTACCAAGATTGGCCATCGCCGCAGTCCGATCAACAACACTCACGGTCAGCGCACCAGCGGCAAGCGCTGTCAATTTATCGATAATCCACATCTTGGCAGTGGAAAATGCTCCTGCTGTGGTGAATAAGTTATTCGATATGACAATCCATGTGGAATTGATACCCAAGCCGGGAAAATCCGCCCATGTAATACCTGTAGCATCCGACACAAATGAATAAAACGTCCATGCGCCAGTCGGGTCGTTGGTACTACTGATCGCAAAAAACACCTTGGACGTCGATAAGCGACTGTCCGCATCACAGGTGGCAATCCAGCGTCCTGACAAGGTATCATAAATCACATGAGGGTCGAACGGATTCCCTGTCAGCCCGGTGCCACTGGTCCAGAAGGTGGCATCGGATACTGTGCTGATGACAGTCCCGGTTTTATCCTGAATACGCACCTGGGTATTCAGCATGGTCATGACGTGATTAGGGCCAACCGCGCCATTGGTGTCCGGCGGAATGGACGTATTATTGTCCGCAAGGCCCACAAATCCCCTGGTTGTGACTGCCGGAGCAAAAGGGAGTACTGGCCGCCCTACCTTTGGTACCATGGGAATTTGCACTTTTGGTGCAACGGGCACCAGGCCAATATCCAGAGGTGTCGGCAAAGCCATCCACGGCATCACTTGCGGTGCCTGCACAGTAACAGGTGCCTGTGCCTGAGCGGCGACCATTTGACCCCAGGTTACGGTACCTGAAGGTTGAACTGTAATTTTTTGACTGGCCAAGGGGGCAGCAGCGGCTTGAAAAACCATCCCTGCGATCAATATAACCAAACTTAATGAACTCAATCCAAAGCTGCGCATTCCCTTCTCCATTCCTGATTTTCTCTCAATTTCAACCCGGCATTACGCATGGCATCCCATACCTTAATTTTTCTGAGTATAGACGATTAAACGTCAGATGGGAAAGAGGCAGTGAGACGCGGGAAACGTTAGATGGGAGATGGACAGTGAAAGACAGTGGAAAGTAACAGGTGAAAAGTAAAAGGGTGAGGAGCCCCTTCACGCTTCTCTATTCACGTTACAAAGGATCAGTTCTTCAGCTTGCACTATAAACAACACACCTTTTCAGCATTAGGGCTGCCAATACCTCTTGCGTTGTACCCATCTCAATGTATCAAAGTATCAGCATCGACAAGAAACGGATTGATGATTGTGAGATTGCCAATTTGCTGGTCATGCTGCAAATCCTCGCTCAACAGGTATGTACAGGAAAGAAAAAGAGCTGAAGAAATCACCAGCGTATCCCACCACGAGTAGCCATATTGATCCTGAATATCCCAGGCAGATTCAATCAACGTTGTTGAAATCTCCAGCGGCTGCCATACCGTCAGTCCCCGCAAATCCGCCCGTGCCTGCTCCTTTGAAAGACCGGGTTTCAGCTTCCGGGTCACAGTCACATAATATTCATTCATCACCTGAGCACTGAGCCTGCCAAGCTCATGCGCCCACAGTTTCGCCAGCCATCGTTCGGCTCCGGCCTGTTTTTCGGTTTCAGAGCTGTCCCGAGCGTACACAAGGATATTTGTATCGACAAAACAACAGCACTTAGCGCTCATGAAGGTCGTCACGTGAAGGGTATGCGCCCGATTCCTTCAAAGGCCGGGGTTTGACAGAAAGGAACTGCTGCATGGCCTGCGCGTAGCCTGTTTTATCTTTTTTCATGCGCTTTAGCAAATCACCAAGCATCCGGGATACGCTGGTATTATGTTCAGCTGCCCACACTCTGGACCAGTGGGCGACATCATCTTCAAGCTTGATCGTAATATTTTTCATAGCACGATTATAGTGCTGCACGATTATAGTGTCAAACTGAAGCGAGTGAGAGCCAATGGGGTCAAATGATATTGATTGTGTGGGGAGCCGTGAAGAGGAATGGGAAAAGGGGAAACACAGGACTGAGCCGCGAGGACTGAGGACTGAGTGAGATTTCACTTTTGTTCTCCGCCCATTCAGGTAAATCCTTCCCTCGGTTCATTTAGCAACACGCCATGATTCAATGCTTGATGATAAACCGCATGATCAGGTGACTCCGGGTGCCTGACAATGATATCAATTTTTTGTTCACCCAGACGCAACTGTATCCCGGCAATAGCCTGGCATGTATGTCGAACCGAATCATGGTCAACCGCTGGCAAATCGACCAGTAAATCAATATCCCCACCCTTCAAATGATCATCAAGGCGGGGGCCAAACAAATACACACGTGCACCATCACCAAAGCTGGTTTTTACAGCTTCGAGGATGGCGCGAATCTGCCTTTCATTCAGCCGCATCAGCACCACCGACATATCGCTGAATTCTCTGCCAGGTCTGTAATAACATTAACGATAACTCATTGGCCAAATTTAAAGATTGCGCAAATACCTCTGCATCAAGCATATACTCATGTACCAGTTTGTTGCGCAATGCCCGCGCTTCCAACCACAATTCTGCAGAATCAATCCAGCCTAAACGTTCAGCGCGATTCAAATTATCAATAAACGCACCTGGCCGTTCACCCTTCCATACCAACAAGGATGGTAATAGTTTATCACCCATCATATTCTGAAAGCGGTTAAACTTGGACGCAAAGGACTCCAGCAAATCTTCACGTTCCGGAATATCATCCACAGATCGCACCCAGGCTGCATCCACCTGCTGCTCACCAAACAAGCGAATCCGGCTACGACTAAGGCCTGCTTCTGCTCGACCCAACAGCTCTATTATTTGCTTCAATCTGAGTTGTCTTTCCTGTTGTTCCTGCTCAGTCATTGATCCCTCTTCATGATTCGCCTTATTCCTCTTTAGAGAGGTGCAAAAAGCAGCTTACAGCAGGCAACAAATACTGAAAACTTCTACTGAATACTGCCAACTTTTTTCTACCTATTTGTCCTCTTTTTTATACTCATACTGATAACCACCATAGCCATAGCCATAGCCATATTTTGACCGTTTTGGTTTGAGGCCGTTGAAGATCGTACCCTGCAGTTTGACGCCGCCGTGCTCGAGATGACGTACTGCCTGCTGGATTTCCTGAATCGGGTGTCTGCCTGCCCTGAGTAGCAAAAACGCCGTCCCGGCCAGTTTGCCGATCACGACGGCATCGGTGACGGCCAGAACCGGCGGTGTATCGATCAGCACCAGGTCGTAGGCCTTCGAAGCTTCAGCCAGCAGATTCTCGAAATGTTCGGACATCAGCAGTTCCGACGGATTGGGTGGAAACTGGCCTGTGGTGAGCACATCCAGGCCGTCATAAGCCGTTTTATTCACGACCAGCTCCAGCTCCATATCGCCACAGATGCATTCGGATAATCCCGGTGCCCTGTTCAGACCGAAATATTCGAATAAATGCCCCTTGCGCAGATCGGCATCGATCAGCAGTACCCTTTTCCCTGCCGTGGCCAGCACATGGGCCAGATTGGCCGATACAAAGGACTTGCCAACACCGGGCGCCGGCCCGGAGATCATGACGATGTTATTTTTGGCATCCATCAGGCCGAAATGCAGATTGGTGCGCAGGCTGCGCAGGCTCTCTACGGCCATATCCGAATCGTTAACGCTGGCCAGCAGGAAATCGCCACCCTTGCCCTTGTGTTTGCGCATCTGCTCATGCATGCCGATCTGTGCCTCGGCATGCGGCACCGTGGCATAGACCGGAATACCCAGCTTCTGCTCGATGAGCTCGGGCGATTCAATACCCTTTTGCAGGCTCTTGCGGATAAATACAAACAGCACCCCGACAAACAGCCCCAGCACGAGCCCCAGGGCTATGATC
>CAZTLH010000239.1:0-4825 GCA_964614335.1 uncultured Gammaproteobacteria bacterium | reverse complement strand
CCGTCTCCCGCGCCGAGGACCTGCCACCGCCGCGATAATCACGAAAGCCGTATTTTGCGTCATAGGTATAATCGGCGTGACCGGGGCGGTATTTTTCCCGTATGTCACCATAATCCCTGGAGCGTTGATCGGTGTTATGAATCAGCAATCCGATCGGTGTGCCGGTGGTCCGGCCTTCAAAAACGCCGGACAGAATTTCCACCTTGTCGTCTTCACGCCGCTGGGTCGTATATCTTGACTGGCCCGGGCGACGACGATCCAGATCGGGTTGTAGATCTGCAGCACAAAGCGCCATGCCTGGTGGACAACCGTCCACAATCCCACCGATCGCAGGACCATGGCTTTCTCCAAAACTGCTGACAACAAACAATTTACCGATACTGTTTCCCGACATTGTTGTTCCTTGATACGATTATATCGAAACCGCGTCAAAATCTGCCCTGAACCCAGGCCAAAATTCGGGCCAGAAATCAGGTACGTGGTAGTGTGACACCGGTTTGCCCCTGGTATTTGCCACCACGATCCCGGTACGAGGTCTCACAGACTTCATCGGCCTCAAAGAAAATGACCTGTGCAATCCCTTCATGGGCATAAATTCGGGCCGGCAGCGATGTGGTATTGGAAAACTCGAGGGTAACATGGCCTTCCCACTCGGGTTCAAAGGGGGTGACATTGACGATAATACCACATCTTGCATAGGTTGATTTTCCAAGACATACCGTCAACACATTTCTCGGTATCCGGAAATATTCGACCGAGCGGGCCAGGGCAAACGAATTCGGCGGGATGATACAGACATCACCCTGATAATCGACAAAACTGTTGCTGTCAAAAGCCTTGGGGTCAACCACGGCCGAGTTAATATTGGTAAAGATCTTGAATTCATCAGAACAGCGAATGTCATAGCCATAGCTTGAGGTGCCATACGAGATTACCCTGCCACCAGTGTTTTCACGCACCTGGTCCGACTCAAATGGCTCAATCATGCCCTGCTCTGTGGCCATTTGACGGATCCAGCGATCACATTTAATCGACATAACCGGAACTGACCATCAATTATTGTTGATCATGATCGAGGGGAAGGCTGCACTGTGATCCTTCTTTCGGCCAGCCAGTTTGGCTGCGGTTCTTCTGGCAATCCGCTTGTAGGTACGGGCTACTGAACCATCCGGATCAGAGATTACAGAGGGCTTGCCCTCGTCGACTGCCTGGCGAATTTTGCCATCCAGGGGGATTCCCCCCAATTGTTCGACATCATAATCCTCAGCCATCCTGGCACCTCCGCCTTCACCAAAAATATGCTCTTCATGACCACATTGACTGCAGATATGTGTACTCATATTTTCGATGACACCAAGCACAGGAATTTCCACTTTTTCGAACATTTTTAATGCCTTGCGAGCATCCAAAAGTGCAATATCCTGTGGTGTGGTGACAATGACCGCACCGGTTACCGGTACTTTCTGCGCCAGCGTGAGCTGAATATCTCCGGTTCCAGGGGGCAGATCGATAATCAGGTAATCAAGATCCTTCCAATGGGTATCACGCAACAATTGCTCGAGAGCCTGTGTTACCATGGGTCCACGCCAAATCATCGGTGTGTCTTCTTCGATCAAATAGCCAATCGACATTGACTGTACATGGTATGAATTCATCGGCTCCAAAGACTTGCCATCGGCAGATTCGGGGCGACCACTGATACCCAGCATCCGTGGCTGACTCGGACCATAGATATCGGCATCCAGAATCCCGACCGTAGCCCCTTCGGCCACCAGCGCCAGCGCCAAATTTACCGCCACCGTTGACTTGCCGACACCACCCTTGCCGGAGGCGATGGCGATGATATTTTTCACCCCATCCAGCGGACTAACACCCTGCTGTGCGGTATGGGTATCCACTTTGACGGCAATATTGATGACTACCTTTCCAACCCCGGCAAGACCCTGTATCTGTGAACTCAACATCGTGCGATATTCTTCCAGCCAGCTTTTGGCCGGATAACCCAGCACCACATCAACAGTCACATTCTGACCATCGATACGAATATCCTTGATACATTTGGCTGAAACGGGATCCTTGTCCATATGAGGATCGATGACATTCTTCAGCACGGCTTCTATTGCAGAACGGGTGATGACAGACATAAAAAACACTCCTGGGGTATAACAGTGGCAAATTCATTCAAACGACATTGGGAACCTCGGCCGGTCCTGGATGGTAATCATAACGACAGCGGGTTCCGGGTCCAATTGTACTATGGGGATAGATTCGCTACAGATCAAGCATTAGATTGGCAACCAGGTCAGCACAATATACCGGGCTGCCTTACCGATACTGACCAACACGATAAATATCGGCAATGAACTACGCAGTATTCCGGCCACCAGACACAGGGGATCACCAATAAACGGCAACCACGCCAGTAACAACGACCACTGCCCGAAGCCTGCAAACCAGTTTCGCGCCTGTTCAATACGACGACTGGATGGTTGGCTCCAGCGTAAATGCGTATAACGATAGCCCAGCCTTCCCATAGCATAGGTGATGAGACTACCGAGTACATTGCCGGTGGTGGCTATCAGCACCAGTGGCAACGGACTCAGCCCCTGATGCAGACGATACAGCAACAAGGCCTCGGATCCACCCGGAAACAACGTTGCCGAAACCAGCGAGGAGAAAAATAATGGCCAATCCATGCCATACATCCGAAATTAATGTCCTGGAAACGTATTCAACTGTCGAGCCAAGACCGGGCATTTTGAAAGAATCGTAACCAGGGACTGAATTCAGCAAATACTGGTGGCTTCCAGCTCATACTGGCCGAGCGAATGATGCGCTCGGGATGCGGCATCATGATCAACACCCTGCCGTCGTCATTACTGACCCCGGTAATACCATGAGTTGAGCCATTGGGATTGAGTGGATAATTCTCGGTGGCACTGCCATTGTGGTCAATATACTGCAAGGCAATCTGTTGCCGGTTAACGAGTTGTTCCAGTGCTTTCCCGGACAAACTGACCTTCCCTTCCCCATGCGCCACCACCACCGGTAATCTGGAGCCCTGCATACCCGTGAAAAAAAGCGAATTACTGACCGGGATCTCAACCATTACAGTCCGTGCTTCAAATTGCTCAGAGCGATTGCGGACAAAATCGGGCCAATATGCAGTACCCGGGATCAATTCACGCAAACCGCTGAGCATTTGACAACCGTTACAGACACCCAGGACAAAATGATTGGTATCGGCAATATAATCAGCAAATTGCGATCGTAATTGTTCGTGAAACAACACCGACCGGGCCCAGCCGAGTCCGGCCCCAAGCACATCACCATAGGAAAAACCACCGCAGGCGACCAGCCCCTGATACGGGGTCAGGATTTTCTTCGCCGATAGCAGGTCCGTCATCGTGACATCTTCAGCCACAAACCCCGCCTCATCGAAGGCCCGGGCCATTTCCATATGCCCATTGACACCCTGTTCCCTGAGAATGGCGACTTTTGGTGCCACACCCCGGTTTATTGCAGGGCTGGCTATCACTGTTGTCGGGTCAATCGCCAGCTCGGCATACAGCCCCCGGTCATCAACATCCAGTATTTGGTCATACTGCTGCAAAGCACAATCCGGATGATCACGCAATTGTTGCAAACGCCAGCTGGTTTCCGACCAGGCCCGATGCAGCGCAATCCGGCTGGTCTTGATCACCGTGCGGTCCCTATGTTGGACCCTGACTTCCGGGCCGGTAACAGGCTTGCCCAAAAGGTACAGACAGTGTTCCAGACCGCAATGGACAGCCGCTTGTAAAAAGGCCTCAACATCCCTTTGACGAAGCTGCAGCACCACACCCAGTTCTTCGTTAAATAATGCCGACAGTGGGTCTTCACCCAATGATTCAAGACCAATATCCAGACCACAGTGACCGGCAAATGCCATCTCACACAAGGTCGTGATCAAGCCGCCATCGGCACGGTCATGACAGGCCAGAATCCAGTGCTGCGCCAGGCAGTGCTGTACAAAATCGAACCCGGTCCGCAACCGGGCCCGATCATCGACATCGGGACAAACATCCCCAAGCTGCTGATATACCTGGGCCAGAATACTGCCCCCAAGCCGTTGTTGGCCCGCACTGAAATCCAGCAAATACAAACAGGTTGCAGCATCTAACTCAAGCAGTTGTGGGGTAACACATTGCCGAACATCGGTCACCGGTGCAAAGGCGGTGATCACCAGTGATAATGGTGACACCACCTGATAGTTCTGACCTTGTCCATCGTCCCATGCCACGCTCATGGACAAGGAATCCTTGCCTACTGGAATCGAAATTCCAAGGTCAATACACAATTTGGTGGCCACCGTTCGAACGGCCTCATACAAACCGGCATCTTCACCGGGACTGTTGACCGCTGCCATCCAGTTTGCCGATAACCGGATATCCTGACGAGCAGACCAAGGCACACCCAGCAGATTGGTCAAGGCTTCAGCCACCGCCATCCTGGCACTGGCCGATGGATCGATCAGTGCCAGTGGTGGTCGCTCACCGAGAGCGATTGCCTCACCGGCAAAACCCTGATAATCCCTAAGCAGAACACCGGCATCGGCCACCGGCACCTGCCAGGGGCCAACCATCTGGTCACGATGTACCAATCCGGTAATACTGCGATCACCGATGGTGATCAAAAAGGACTTGTCCGCCACCGCAGGATGATGCAGGACCCGATCAAGCGCTTCGCAGATATCGATGTGTTCATATTGAAATGGCACATTGCGTGGCGGCAGTCGCCGCGTATTTCGCTGCATCTTCGGGGCATTGCCAAACAGAACCTGCAT
>CAZTLH010000238.1:0-4843 GCA_964614335.1 uncultured Gammaproteobacteria bacterium | reverse complement strand
GGTTACCCACGATATGGAATTGGCCCGTCGCTGTCAGTTTCTCCGTCATCTGGAAAATGGTGTGCTGTTGCCGGCAGACAGCCCCTCATGAATCTGCTCGGTCGTCTGGCGCTTCGGGAGTTACGACGGGAATTTCGACGCCGGGAACTTCGCACCGTGGCTTTGGCGATGACCGTCGCCGTGATTATGGTGACCCTGGTCCTGTTGTTGACAGATAGCCTGCAATTGGCGCTAGAGCGGGTTTCCGGGCGGTTTATTGCCTCGGAACGACAACTGGTGAGTGATACACCGGTCGCTCCCGTGTGGCTGGCAGAGGCACAGAAAATTGGCCTTCGCACTGCCGTCACGGCGGAGTTTAACAGCATGCTGTTCGCCGGTGAGCGTATGCAACTGGTCAGCACCAAGGCCGTAGATCAAAATTATCCATTGCTGGGCATGTTGAAAACAAGTCATACCAGTCATGGGCCCCTGCAGCAGACACACAGTGGCCCAGCCGTTGGTGAAGTCTGGGTCAGCCCTCGTCTGCAGTCCCTATTGGCGATAATACCCGGTGATATTGTTGAGCTCGGTGATATTCGTCTGCGGGCCACCCGGATTTTGCGTTGGGAACCGGATATTTCGATGGGTCTGTCGGCATTCGCACCACGGATGCTGATGAATTTACAGGATCTGGCGGCAGCACACCTCGGCGGGCCGGGCAGTCGAATAAAATGGCGCTTGCTGTTGGCTCGAAAATCAACTGCCCAGCCCCTGGAGGTGCTGCAGAAGATGCATGCCTGGCTGAAGCCCCGACTCAATCCACAGCAGCAATGGTTGTCCGCAAACAACCGCCAACGGGGATTATCCCGCAGTCTGGTCAAGGCACAAAGTTATCTGCGCCTGACCGGTACACTGGTGCTGATCCTGGCAGCATTGGCGATTAGTCTTTCGGCCCGCCAATATGCCGAGAAACAGCTTGTCATCGTGGCCCTGAAAAAGACCCTGGGTATACGCGGCAGACAGATTATCCAGACCGAACTGATCAAGCTTTCCATACTGGCCCTGCTAACTACATTAACGGGTACAGCGCTGGGTTTTGGATTGTGGTATTCCAGCGTGCAATGGGCCAGCACATTCCTGCAGCTCTCCAGCGGTGATCTGCTGCAACACCTTCGTTTGCCAGGTATATTACCAGCTGTTGGTATTGCCTGGTTGATGGCCTATAGCATCGTGTTGCCTCAATTGTGGCGTTTGCGAAACTTGTCGCCAGTGACCCTGTTTCAGACCGATCCACAACTAACCGGTCATGCGCTGATTCCGTTGTTGCTTGGTAGCGGGATGCTGGTCATTTTTTGTCTCGGTTTTAACCGTGATCTGTCTCTGACGCTGATTTTGTCTGGCGGACTGCTTGCTATGGTGTTGACAGGTGTCCTCATCATCCGGCTGTTATTGCGTCTGGTGAATATTCGTGGAACCGGTGTTTCCTCTGCCTGGAGCATGGGTCTTGCAGGTTTGCGGCGACGAAGCTGGCAAAATGCCTTTCATATTTTGTTTCTGGCTACGGCAATGACTTTGCTTGCCAGTGCCTGGTCACTGGAATCTGGTTTGATTGACCGCTGGCAAAATCGATTGCCTGCCGATGCACCCAACAACTTTTTGGTCAACATCGACCCTGCTGACCAGGCGGCCATCATCCGCCAGCTCGGCGGCAGGATCATTCAGGATAATTTTTATCCGGTTGTGCGTGGTCGTTTAACCCAGGTCAACGGTCAACCGGCAAGCCAACGTAGCCAACGCCCGCTCGAAGCACTGAATCGCTCACTTAATCTCACCTGGAGCGATAAATTGCCCAAAGACAATCAGTTGATTGCGGGTCATTGGTGGTCAAAAAACAGTAATCAGTCACAAAATATGGTCTCGATCGCAGCACATCTGGCGGGAGAATTAAATATCAGGCTTGGCGACCAAATAAGCTTTGCCATCGCAGACCAACAGCTGACGGCGACGGTTCAGAGCATACGCCAGGTGGAATGGCAGAATTTGCGCCCAAATTTTTATTTTATCTTTCCCAAGGGTGCGCTGGATGGTTTCCCGCAACGCTGGATGGCGGGTCTTTACCTGAGTCCTGAACACCAGTCGGATCTGGATCAGTTGATTCGACGTTATCCTTCGATTTCTTTGATCTCGGTGACTGAAGTCATTACCCGGTTGAGGACCATATTTGCAAGTATTTCGACCATGATCGAGCGTCTTCTCTATCTATTGCTGATTGCCGGTTTGCTGATGATTCTGGTATTGATTAATGCTTCCAGATCTGAACGTGTCCACGAATCGGTGCTGATCAGGGCTTTGGGTGGCCACCGGCGTTTACTTGTCTGGGGGCAGATTGTTGAATTCGGTCTAATGGGGTTGGTATCGGGATTATTGGCGGCACCAGCATCGATCTTCCTCGGCCAGTTGCTGACCGGTCACTGGCTGGGCGGTGAAGTGGTTTCCACGGCAGTACTATGGCTGGTTTTACCGGTACTGGGCAGTGTGCTCAACGCACTGTTGGGCTATTGGCAAATCAGGGATATTGCTGACCAGCCACCAATGCGGCTACTCAGCAGCTCAAAGACTGCCTAACCGTCTGGTGCTCCCTCGACAGGAGCTCTATATCCCTGGCAATAATATATGCGTAACGAGCAAGCGTGAAGTAAAGTATGCCACTGACCATCATGAGCCGCAGCCAACGGAAGAGGGGATTAATGACCCGATCCTATTTGCTTTTAAGTTTGTTTAGG
Source organism: uncultured Gammaproteobacteria bacterium (assembly GCA_964614335.1). Classification (GTDB taxonomy): domain Bacteria; phylum Pseudomonadota; class Gammaproteobacteria; order Arenicellales; family DRJH01; genus DRJH01. The sequence continues at coordinate 2,081 of CAZTLH010000238.1, read as the reverse complement.
AGACAACAATGTCGCAATACACCATCACTGTAATAGAGGGAGACGGAATTGGCCAGGAAGTAATCCCTGAGGCCATCCGGGTTCTGGAATCGGTTTGTCCCCACTTCGGGATTTCGATGGTTTGGCAGCCAAAGGATTGGGGCTGTGAATATTATCGCCAGCACGGGAGAATGATGCCAGAGGATGGCATGGACAGCATTGCCGGTCATGATGCCATTTTTCTCGGTGCAGTGGGTATGCCTGACATACCGGATCCGGTATCCCTGTGGGGTCTATTAATCCCGTTACGGCGGACGTTTGAGCAATATGTCAATCTTCGCCCGGTTCGGCTCTTTGAAGGCGTGAACTGCCCACTCGCCGGCCGCAAGCCAGCGGATATCGATTATTTAATCGTGCGTGAAAATACCGAGGGTGAATATTCTGAGATCGGTGGCCGGCTGTATCAGGGAACTGAAGCCGAAATGGTGATCCAGGAAACGGTGTTCACCCGACGCGGTGTCGACCGGGTGTTGCGTTTTGCCTTTGAGCTGGCCATGAAACGACCACGCCGGCATCTGACCTCTGCGACCAAGTCCAATGGCATCATCCATACCATGCCGTATTGGGATGAACGCTTTGTAGCCATGCAGAAAAACTATCCGGGCGTGACTACCAACCAGTTTCATATCGATATATTAACCGCTCATTTCGTTCGCAACCCGGACTGGTTTGATGTCGTGGTTGGTTCCAATCTGTTTGGTGATATTCTCTCTGATCTGGGTCCGGCAACAGCCGGCTCAATCGGTATTGCACCATCGGCCAATATCAATCCCGAACGACAATGGCCGTCGATGTTTGAGCCTGTTCACGGTTCGGCACCGGACATCGCAGGGCAGGGTATTGCCAACCCCATTGCTGCAATCTGGTCAGGAGCCATGATGCTCGAGCATCTGGGTCACCCCGAAGCGGCAGGACTTGTGGTCAAGGCCATCGAAAATGTGATTAGGCAAGGGGTGACTACCCGTGATCTGGGTGGCTCGGTTTCGACCGTTGAATGTACCGATGCCGTCATTTCTGAGCTGGAGAGTCTGGCAATATGAGTGGTGATGCCTTGTTTGTGCTGGCGCGGGTTCTGCATGTGATCAGTATCGTGTTGTGGATTGGTGGCGTGGCTTTTCTGGCGCTGGTCGTGGTGCCGACCTTGCGTCAGCGGCCAAAAGAGGCTGAAAGCCTGGCAATATTGTTTGCCATTGAGAGGCGTTTCAAAGCCCAGGCAAAAATTGTTACCGTCCTCACCGGTTTGTCCGGTTTCTTTATGTTGTACTGGCTGAATGCCTGGGATCGTTATCTCGATCTGTCCTATTGGTGGGTTCATTTGATGACACTGATCTGGCTGTTCTTTTCGGTCATGTTATTTGCCGTTGAACCGGCACAGGAGAAACATGATCTTGAACAGAAAACAAACCGTAATCCTGCTGTCACCTTCAAGTTCCTCAACCGTATGTTAAACATACTGACATTTTTGAGTGTGCTGACCATTGCCGGTGCAATCAATGGCGTTCATGGTTGATACCGAAACCATGGAGACCAGGAACCAAGGGCGTCAAAGGTATTGGTAGTACTGGATGTTTGGTCGATCCACGATAACGCATCTGCCGATGTAGGGAGATAGCATAGAAAGATTAGCATTGCCCAAGACAGGGGAAATTCTCTGGTATGTGGTTACTCTGGAGGGTATATGGAACGCATTATAGAGTTTTTCTTCACCATCCTCCAAATCAAGTTGGTGTATATATTAAGTTAAACTTCTAATTTACACCATTATGGGCTATTATTGGCGTATGATAAAACGTGAATTGTTAAATGAACTGCTTCAATCGGCCAAAGATTATCCTGTCGTAACACTTATTGGTCCCAGACAAGCGGGTAAGACCACTTTAGTCAAAATGGCTTTTCCTGATTATTCCTATTGCAATCTGGAAAATCCTGAAATTCGTGAATTGGCACATTCAGATCCAAACGCATTATTTTCCAGATACTCAGGAAGATGTATTTTTGATGAAATTCAGCGTGTTCCTGAGTTACTGTCTTATATTCAAGTT
>CAZTLH010000237.1:0-4922 GCA_964614335.1 uncultured Gammaproteobacteria bacterium | reverse complement strand
CATATCGAAAACACTCTAACATACTGTTTCCATTGCATATATATAAGTGTGACTGGCTCTTATGGCTAATCAGGTAAAACTTTGACAGCCCAGTGTTGTTGTCGCACAATTGCGCCCCTGTAACAGGGCTGGCAGGCATCTGGAGGTGCTATGAGAATTTTGGTAGGTATCAAGCGGGTCGTGGATCCCAATGTGGCCATTCACGTCAAATCGGATGGCAGCGGTGTCGAGACGACCAATGTCAAAATGACCATGAATCCATTCTGCGAAATTGCCGTGGAAGAGGCTTTGCGTATGCGTGAAGCAGGTCATGCCAAAGAGATCGTTGTGGTTTCAGCAGGTCCAAAAACCAGCCAGGAAACACTGCGTTCAGCCTTGGCCATGGGTGCGGATCGGGCGATTCATATTCCGGTTGATGAGACCCGGCTCGAGCCACTCGCAGTGGCTAAATTACTACAGGCTGTGGCCAATAAGGAACAGCCTGATCTGGTGCTTTTGGGCAAGCAAACCATTGATGATGATTATAACCAGACCGGACAGATGCTGGCTTCTCTGCTTGGCTGGTCACTGGGCACATTCGCTTCCAGTATTGAAGTGGGTGATGAAATGATTACGGTTACCCGCGAAATTGATGGTGGCCTGGAGACCCTGCGTCTAAAACGACCGGTGGTTGTCACCAGTGATTTGCGGCTGAATGAACCGCGTTATGTGACTTTGCCCAATATCATGAAAGCCAAACGCAAGACTATTGAGTCGCTTGCTGTCGAAGAACTGGGTGTGGATATTGCCCCACGACTGGAGATTCTCTCGGTCAAGCCACCGGTTGGACGCAAGACCGGTGTAATTGTCGGCAGTGTGGCGGAATTATTGGACAAACTGAAGAACGAAGCGAAGGTGATCTGATGGCGATTCTGGTTATAGCTGAACATAACAATCAGGCAATGGGTGCAGCTAGCCGTAATGTGATTACTGCTGCGTTGGAACTGGATGCTGTGGTTGATGTCATGGTTGCGGGTGCCGGCTGTGATGCCGCGGCGCAGGAAACAGCCAGTATTGCCGGGTTGCATTCGGTATTGCTGATCGACAGCCCGGAATATGAACATGGTTTGGTGGAGAATATTGCTGCTCTGGTGGTCAGAGAGGCCTCGAACTACAGCCATGTCCTGGCTGCTGCCACCAATACCGGCAAGAATATACTGCCGGCTGTGGCAGCCTTACTGGATACACAGGCGATTACTGATGTGATCGAAATCGTCGATGCATCGACCTTTGTTCGACCCATCTATGCCAGCAATGCGCTGGTGACTGTACGCAGCGCAGATCCCGTCAAATGCCTGACCGTCAGGACTGCAGCATTTGAAGCCGCGACTGAAGGTGGGAGTGCCTGCCCGGTTACTAAACTGGAAACGGCCGGTGACCAGGGTTTGTCGGAATTTGTCGGCGCCGAACTTACCCGTTCTGAACGCCCCGAACTGACTGCTGCCCGAATCGTTATTTCCGGTGGCCGCGGGATGCAAAGCGCGGAAAAATTCCATATTCTCGATTCGGTAGCCGACAAGTTGAATGCCGCAATCGGGGCCTCCAGAGCCGCCGTCGATGCCGGTTTTGTGTCTAATAACATGCAGGTAGGCCAAACCGGCAAGGTTGTGGCACCGGACTTGTATGTTGCGGTCGGTATTTCGGGAGCCATTCAGCACCTGGCCGGGATGAAAGATTCCAAGGTAATTGTTGCCATTAACAAGGACGAAGAAGCGCCGATTTTCCAGGTTGCTGATTATGGTCTGGTCGCCGATCTGTTTGACGCCATACCCGAGCTCGACCAATTGCTGGATTAAGTTGCCGACGGTATGCGTATCGCTTTCATCATGGATCCCCTGGCCGGGATCAAGTCGCACAAGGATACCAGCTGGTTTCTGATGCTGGCTGCCAGCCAGCGGGGACACGAGGTCTTTCATCTCGACCCCTCTGACCTGTCACTCGATGATGCGCAATTGCTGGGACGGGTGACGCCACTGCAGATCAGCACCGATCCGCCCTATATTGCCGGTGACCCGGAAACAGTGGCCATGGCCAGTATGGATGTGGTTTTTCTGCGTACCGATCCACCATTTGACCGCCGCTATTTCTACACGACCCTGCTGCTCGACTTCCTGCCGACGACTACCCGCGTGATCAACCGGCCCGAAGGGGTGCGCAACTGGAACGAAAAACTGGCGGCACTTCACTATGCCAAACTGGGTCCAAAAACCCTGATCAGTCGCGACCACGAACAGATTCTGCAATTTGTTCGCGATACCGGTCGCACCACCATCAAACCGGTCGATGGTTTTGGTGGTCATGACATCTTCTTTCTGGAACCCGGGCAAGCCGATGCCCTGGAACACCTCGATTACCTGACCCATGGTCAACGGCGCTGGATTGTGGCCCAGGCCTATGTTCCACAAGCAAAGTTAGGTGACAAGAGAATATTGTTGCTCGATGGCGAACCGATGGGCGGGATATTGCGTGTCGCCGCCCAGGGTCACGAAATCAATAATCTGGATGCCGGTGGCCACGCCGAAGCCATGGACATGACCGCCCGTGATCTGGAGATTTGTGCGGCACTCAAAGCCGGGCTTAAACAGCAAGGGATCTTTTTCGCCGGTATTGATATCCTGGGAGACCGTCTGATCGAGATCAATGTGACCAGCCCGACCGGGCTGCAGGAATTGAGCCGGTTTCTGGATCAGCCACTGCATCAGCGAATAATCGAAGCACTGGAATCACACTGATCGGCAGTTGTCGGTGAGGTGGTCGATACCTGTGCGGTGCTGTCTTGCCGGTATTACAGCGCAATAATCCAATGGAAATACCTTGGTCAAATCATCGATAGAATTGCTGGCGCCCGCCGGCACAATAACCAATATGCGTTATGCCTTTGCCTATGGTGCCGATGCGGTTTATGCGGGTCAGCCGCGCTATAGCCTGCGGGTGCGCAATAATGATTTTCAGCTGGAGAATCTGCAGCTAGGTATCCAGGAAGCACATACCCAGGACAGGAAGTTCTATGTGGCCAGTAATTTGTTACCCCACAACAACAAACTCAAACACTATGTCGAGCATATGCAGCCGATCATCGATATGCAACCGGACGCCCTGATCATCGCCGATCCGGGTCTGATGATGATGGTGCGCGAACAATGGCCGCAGATCCCGATTCACCTTTCGGTACAGGCTAATACCATGAATTGGGCTGCGGTAAAATTCTGGCAATCGGTGGGTGTATCCAGAATCATCCTGTCGCGTGAAATCAGTCTCGATGAAGTGGCCGAGATCCGTCAGCAATGTCCGGATATGGAGCTTGAAGTCTTTGTCCATGGTGCCTTGTGTATCGCTTATTCCGGTCGTTGCCTGCTCTCGGGATATTTCAACCACCGTGATGCCAATCAGGGAGCCTGCACCAACGCTTGCCGTTGGCAATACCGTATGGATGGGGCAATTGATGATGACAGCAGTGATATCACCACAGTCATGACGCCAGGCACCGACGGTAGTCAGACACAGGCTGATACCGGCAACGTGGTTCGCCACCCGCTGGCAGATCAGGCATATACCCTGACCGAATCGAAACGCCCCAATGAGCGAATGCCGATTTTTGAAGATGAGCTGGGCACCTATATCATGAACTCAAAAGATCTGCGTGCCATACAGCATGTTGAAAGACTGGTAAAAATCGGTGTAGATTCCCTGAAGATTGAAGGCCGTACCAAGTCCCATTACTATGTGGCACGTACGACGCAAGTGTATCGACAGGCCATTGATGATGCCCTGGCGGGAAGACCGTTTGATCCGTCGTTGACCCGGCAACTCGATGGTCTGGCGAATCGTGGTTATACGGATGGTTTTTTCACCCGCCGACACAAGACAACACAAACTTATGAGTCCGGTAGCTCAAACATGAATGTTCAGCGTTTTGTTGGCGAAGTGGTGGGTTATGACGCTGACAACGGGTTGGCCGAAGTGCGGGTGAAAAACAAATTTGCCGTCGGCGATGATCTCGAACTCATCAATCCAGAGGGGAACCAGGCCTTCAGGCTGACAGCAATCTATGACGTGCGACACGATGAGCAGGCGATGGAGGTCGCACCGGGTAGTGGGCATCAGGTGAAGATACCCGTGCCGGTAAAGCCCCACAATCACGCCTTGTTGGCCGTACAACTCCCCGTAACAAGCGTGACAGACCAAAAAAACGGAAAATAGTGCTGCTGTGAGCGAAAAAGGCGTTCGAGTTTAAGTATGGCTTTGTTAGGGCTTTTCCTTTATTATGTACGGATTATCCGTACGTCTTAAGAGCCAAATTGATGGACACAGTAAGTGTAAACAAATTCAGGGATAACCTGAAAAGTTTTGTAGAACAAGTAGTTAATAAGCATATGCCCATCAAGGTAACTCGCAGGGCGGGGCAAGACTTTGTTGTCGTTAGCGCCGATGACTGGGAACGAGAACAGGAAACCCTATATGTTTTACAAAATAATGCCTTAATGAAACAAATCGCTGCTTCTATGAGCTCCCATTTGCAAGGAATGGGATACAGGCCGACAACAGAGGAAGTTGATGAGATCACTGGTGTTTGAAGGTAATACTTGGGCTGCATACGAAGAATTGAGACAGAAAGACAAAAGATTACATAAGGTACTGTGCCGGATGCTGAAGGAAATACTAAGGGGTGATCCGGCCACTGGAACTGGAAAGCCTGAACTATTGAAACATACCCTCTCAGGTTTATGGTCTCGCCGCATTAGCCAGAAAGACCGTGTCGTTTACAAGTGCGACGATAAATATATTTACATCTTCGCTATTGGTGGTCACTACGATCAGTTTTAGTAGCCCTAACGTCGCCAATAACCGGCAGACCGGAGTGGCGTTTGAGTTGTGCAATAATG
>CAZTLH010000236.1:0-4923 GCA_964614335.1 uncultured Gammaproteobacteria bacterium | reverse complement strand
TTTCAATATCGGTCCCAGCAGCGAAAAACGCCCCGATTTCCGCCCCGATGCTGGTACCGACAATGGCACTGACCGGTATTTTCTCACGTACCAGCACTTCAATTACACCAATATGCGCCAATCCTCGCGCTCCCCCACCGCCGAGGGCCAATACTAGACCGAAATTGTCTGTATGACGCTTTACCACTTGCTCACTCCGATGCTTTTAACCTGTCAGCACACACAATCAAACCCGTCAGCAGCTGATGGTCGTGTTTTTTGCGGCTCTTGCTTAGCTCCTGTCAAGAAATTCTCACCGGGAACAGCAAAAGACCTGAGCTCAAAATGTATCGTTGTCACGATTGCTGTGCAGTATTATTTCGCCACGATATGACTGATCAATGCCTCAGCCGCCCAGGTTAACAGGCCATGTCCTTGGTCAATCAGGATCGGACCGATACCTGTACCCCACATCCCCTGGTCACCAGTCAGCGGATTAAAGCAAACAAAGGTGTAACCCCGAGGACTGGAAGGAGCCGTGTATTCGTAACACAGCCCATTTTTAGGGCCTAATTCCAGAAACACCCTTATCTCCAACGAACGGCTGAACCGGACGATTATAATATCCCAGGAGCGCAATATAAGACCAACTATTTACAAGTTTTTATTTCAACTTTAGAAATCGTTTGCCCGGTCAGGCCCGGCACACCTGACTCAAATCAGGTATGCTGCAATACTTTTTCGAGGGTCAGATTATCGACAATAGCATGCCCGCTGAACGTGCCAGTACGAACAAGTCCCAACAGCCGCAAGCCATGGTAGTGACAGACCTGGATGGTACCCTGCTGAATTCAGCGGGTCGTCTCAGCCGCAATAATATGGAAACCCTGCAATCGCTGGCAGCAGAGAATATTTTACGGGTCGCTGCGACCGGACGCTCGTTGTGGTCGGCACAACACGTAATTGCCGCCACGGCACCACTGGATTATCTGCTCTTTTCCTCCGGCAGCGGCATTGTAGACTGGCCGGTCGGTGAGTTACTCCACTCACGACAGCTTTCCTGCCAGCAGGCACTCGGTGCTGCCTCAATATTGCGTCAATATCAATGTGATTTCATGCTGCATGCCGCCATCCCTGATAATCACCAGTTCTGGTATCACCGCAGCTGCACTGACAACCCTGATTTTGAAGATCGCATTCAACGTCACCTGCCCTTTTGCAGACCCTGGAGAGATTCTGAGCTGATCCATGATACCTATACCCAACTTCTGGTCGTCCAGCCTGCACAACATCTGTTTGTCAGACGGCAACAATTGGCTGCAGAACTGGCTCCGTTGAGTGTGATCCGTGCCACATCCCCGCTGGATCATGTTTCCACCTGGTTTGAGGTCTTTCCGCCACAGGTATCCAAAGCCAGTGGGGTCAGATGGCTGGCAGAAAGGGCCGGTCTGCATGCGGAATCGGTGTTGGTCGTCGGGAATGACTACAATGATATTGAAATGCTGGAGTGGGCCCATCATGCCAGTGTCGTGGCCAACGCACCGGATGAATTACGCCAGCGTTATGGCACAGTGCCCAACAATGATGAAGACGGCTTCAGTGCTGCAGTACAAAATTGGCTGGCCGAAAAATCATGAGTGTTACAGAATTTTCAGCAAGGAATAAATACCTGGGAGACAGGATTGTTGCCTCTATCTACACCCTCAACTTTGCTGTACACCAGACCTCGATTTCTTTTTCCAACAGCAATTACGATAATAACCACTTCGTCATCGGTAACTTCATACACCAGACGACATCCAACTGAACGCAGCTTGATTTTGTAACCGTTTTGAAAACCACGTAACGGACTGGCAGGATTATTTCTGGCCTTATAAAGTCAATATACTGAAGCTCCCGCGAGCAAGGGGTTAAGTGCTATTCTGACTCCAAGAGCCGCCAGCATAAATCGGAAAGCCTTCTTTTTGCGCTGCAGCATTCAGCTTGAGGTCGAATGAACTGAAGATCACCTGCAGTCCCCGGGGCCGATACAGCATCGATAATGCTGCACTTAAATGAATGGCATCAAATCCTCGAAGACCATGCTTTGCTGCAAGTCGACCGGCAGCAATTTCATCAACTTCAATCACCGCATATCTTGGCCAGTCCTCAGCAAGAGCATTTTTCACCTGATCAAATGTTTCGCGATTCAGGTCTTTCTCACGCATTCTTCTGGCAAAGGCAGCCATCGCTTCGGCATAGGCCACACGCGACGTGGCAATCACCTCCGCATCGTCCACCACCTGTCGCAATTGGGCTGAAAACTCTTCATCAATATATAGCTTTACCAGACTACTGGTATCGAGATAAAGAATCACCTGCGGTCACTCAACACCGTATCCGCAACTGGCTTACCCGCTACGACCACACCTTTTAGGCCGTCCGGTTTCCCACCAGACCAACTCAGACTACCCTTTTTATGCATAGACTGAATCACCTTTCTTTCTTCACTGATCGGTCCCAGCTCCGCCACTTCTCTGCCTCGATCCGTGATCACAAATCGCTCACCACAACGAACACGGGTTAAATATTTACTCAATTCGTTTTTGAGAATTTTTATACCGACATTTTCCACAAAGTAGCCCTCTATTACAGCAAATGTAGCTACTGATAATGATACATGTAATTACTTTTAAGTTCCACCAATAGGCACACCGTCGTCAAAATCCATACATCCGTGGCAACAACCAGGACAACAAGGCCCAGATCAAGAGGATCAAAGGGATACCGACCTTTAGAAAATCGCTGAACGTATAGCTGCCTGCGCTCATCACCAAAAGATTGGTCTTATAGGCCATGGGGGTGGCATAGCTTAAATTGGCACCGAACAGCACGGCCAGAACAAAGGCCTCCGGTGGCAAACCCAGCTTTGTAGCGATATTGATGGCAATGGGTGTGCCGATCACGGCTGCGGCATTATTCGAGACCAGATTGGTCATGATCGCCATCAGCAGCATCAAACCACTCAACACCACCTGTGGTGAAGCGCCAGCGAGTGCAGCCAAAAAGACATCGGTCAGATACACCGTGCCGCCGGTGGCCTGCAAGGCATTACCCATCGCCAGACTGGCAACCACAATCAAGATAACCTGGGTGCTGAGACCATGTGCAGCATCGCTCCAACTCAGACAGCGGGTGACAATCATCAACAACGCACCACAAACCGCACTGACCGAGATTGGCAAAATTCCAAACGCTGCGGTAACAACGATCCCGGCCATAATCAGCAGGGCCATAGGCGCTTTGTCGCTATGAGGCAGGTCCGCTGTGGCATCGAGCACCAGCAATTCATGCTCTTTTTTGAGGTCGCTGATCTGCTCCCGGGCCCCCTGCACCAACAACACATCGCCGACCTGCAATGGTATATCCACCAGCTCCCGGGTCGGTGAAAGATACGCCTTTCCGGCCCGGTGCAAGGCCAAAACCGCGACCTGGAAACGATCGATAAAACGTGTGACACGCAGACTTTTGCCGGCCTGTGATGCTCCCATAAACAGGGCGATTTCCGCCAATTGCTGATCTTTTGCTGCCAATGGGTGGTCTTCATCGACCGGCGTGTCCCCAGTGGAATACAACACTGCCCCCAAAACCTGTTCGAATTCCTTGAGATTGGCCGGTGTATCGCGCACCACCAATTGATCGCCGACACGTAGTACGGCGTCCGGCAATGGCAACAAATGGGCCCCCTCACCGCGACGGATACGACGCACCTTCAGGCTACCCGTCGTTTTTTCAATCGCCTCTGCCAGCGTTTTGCCGACGCAAAAGCTGCCTCCAGTAATTGTCAGACGTGCTGCGAACACCCGGGGCGAATCATCGTGTAGCAGACTTTCACGCTGTGGTAACAGCCGGGGTGCAATCAGCCACAGATAGGCAATACCGACCCCGCCGGCAATCAACATCGGCTTGGCAAAGTCAAACATACCAAAGTGTCGCAAACCCAGATCAGATGCGATCGCGACCACCAGCAGATTGGTGGAGGTGCCGATGGTCGTGGACATGCCACCGACCAGGGTGGCAAACCCCATGGGCATCAGCATGCCACTGGCCGAGGTTTTGTTGCGGATTGATACACTGATTAATATTGGCAGCAACAGCACCACAATCGGGGTATTGTTGACAAATGCACTGAGTGTGGCCGCAATCAGCAAGGTGACGAGCAACGACAAGCCCGGACTGAACCCCCAAAGACGGGCCAATGTCCGACCGACCGGTTCCAATGCCCCGGTTCGTACCAAGCCCTGTCCGGCGATCATCAGACCACAAACGGCTATCAGGGCCTCGTGACCAAAACCCAGAAAAAATGTTTCCGCATGAATTGGCGGGTGTTCACCGGTCATGGGAAACAGGGCAAAGCCCGCAGCCAATACCGCAATCACCGCCAGACTCGAGGTTTCCAGTGGGATTTTTTCCCGGGTAAACAGCAATAGCGCCACCAGTGTAACGGCCATCACCGCGAGAGCATGTGCTTCCGGGAGTGGTGGAAATATCATCATTGTCCTGGTTCCATGTAAACTCCTGATCAAACCCCCACTGGAGTAACGCGATCAATGCTTATGAGGTGGTGGTCAACGCAGTATAAACCAGTGTGTGGCAGAGTATGGTCAGTAGTAGTATTTGTGGTTTGTACTTCGAAGACAGGCAATCTCTGTTGTCGAGAACTCTGCGCTACAAACCAGTCATCAGCTTCTCCTGCCACGATAATGCAGCAAAGGATTTGTTGACAATTTTAGTATGATTTTAGTCGTTATATGGCCATCGCGTGAAACGTTCGGCAAATACTGAGTTGGCTGGGGCCTCCTGACCAGTCATCCTGCTTTCTCTAAGACCGTATTACTTTGAAAGTGACACTAGTACTCTGTCCCATAAGTTTTGACCTGTTTTCTGGCATTTTAATATCCTATG
>CAZTLH010000235.1:0-4944 GCA_964614335.1 uncultured Gammaproteobacteria bacterium | reverse complement strand
GGTGTGGTGATGGATGTAACCCGCCAGGAAAGTATTGAAAGTGCTGTTCATGATCTGACTGCCAGCCATGGCGCGCCGAGCGTTCTGGTTAATAATGCCGGAATTACCCGCGACAGCCTGCTAATGCGGATGAAAGAAACCGATTGGGATACCGTGATCGATACCAATCTGAAATCAGCCTATCGTCTCTGCAAGACTTTGTTACGACCGATGATGAAAGCCCGGTTTGGGCGGATTATCAATATCAGTTCTGTGGTCGGGGCTATGGGCAATGCCGGTCAGAGCAGTTATTGTGCCAGCAAGGCAGGGCTGATCGGCTTTACACTGTCATTGGCTCGCGAAGTCGCCCCAAGAAATATCACTGTCAATGCTGTGGCTCCAGGATTTATCGATACTGATATGACAAAAAACCTTGAAGAATCACAACACAATCAATTGCTTGAACAAATACCTTTAGCTAGATTGGGAACTGCTGAGGATGTGGCCCAGGCAGTGGTTTATCTGGCATCACCTATGGCAAACTATGTCACCGGCAGTACGTTGCACGTCAATGGTGGCATGTTGATGGCTTGACCGATGGTCTAAATATGACAGTTTTTACTGTACACCAGCGCCCGAAGACCGCATAATTAGAACTATGATCCTGCAATGGCACACCGCGATTGCAGGGATTTTCAACTTATTTGGAGGATTCAAAACACATGAGTAGTCTCGAAGAACGTGTCAAGAAGATCGTAGTTGAGCAATTAGGAGCCAGCGAGGATCAGGTTACGCTTGCCGCTTCATTTGTTGATGATCTGGGCGCAGATTCACTGGACACTGTTGAATTGGTTATGGCTCTTGAAGAAGAGTTCAATACAGAAATTCCGGATGAGGAAGCAGAAAAGATCACTACAGTTCAGGAAGCTATAGATTACGTTAAAAAAAATAGCGACGAATCCGCCTGAAGCAAAAGTACAACACATTAGCTGTGTTGTTTAAAAAAACCGCCGCCTGGTCATGGTGGCGGTTTTTCTGTAACTTGCGCTACGTGCATGCAGTTGTTGTAAAGAGATTTTCAATGCAACGGTTATGCAGGATGACCATTACACACGACGCTTATTTTTATACTGATAGGTATGAGTTTGTAACCGGAGATGATTGATAATATGAGCAAACCACGCGTTGTGATTACCGGCATGGGCATTGTTTCCCCTCTGGGCACCGGATTGTCGTTGAATTGGGATAAAGTCACATCAGGGTTCTCCGGTATTCGCCGGGTGACTCGCTTCGATGCCAGCGGTTACCCAAGCCAGATTGCCGGTGAAGTCCCTGATTTTGATCCAGAGAGGTTTATTTCCAGCAAAGACGTCCGAAAAATGGATCGCTTTATCCAACTGGGTATGGTCGCTGGTATCGAGGCCTTTACTGATTCCGGTCTGGATATCGAAAAACACAATCCGGAACGTATTGGTGTCTATATCGGGTCCGGTATAGGTGGTATGGAAAGTATAGAAAAATACAGTCTCATAGTACACGATAGAGGTCCACGCCGGGTATCCCCATTCTATGTGCCGATGAGCATCATCAATATGATTTCAGGCAATTTGTCGATACGTTACGGCTTGAAAGGACCAAACTTGTCTATGGTGACTGCCTGTTCAACCTCTACTCATGCGATCGGCGAAGCCTCGCGTCTAATTGAGTACGGCGACGCTGATGTTATGATTGCCGGTGGTGCTGAAGCCGCAATTACCCCAACAGCAATGGCAGGTTTTGGTAATGCCAAGGCATTAAGCAAACGCAATGATGAACCAGAACTCGCGAGTCGACCCTGGGATATAGATCGTGATGGCTTCGTGATGGGGGAGGGTGCGGGGGTTGTAGTACTGGAAGAACTCAACCATGCACTCGATCGGGGCGCAACGATTTATGCCGAGTTGTCCGGGTTCGGGATGAGTGCAGATGCTCACCATATGACCAGCCCACAACCAGATGGCGAGGGTGCCTGTCGCTGCATGAAGAACGCCATGCGTAACGCCGGATTGAACCCGGAAGACATCGATTATGTTAATGCCCATGGCACTTCAACTCACCAGGGAGATATCGCGGAAACCATCGCCACCAGATCTGCTCTCGGTCGTCATGCTGACAAGGTAGCGGTCAGCTCCACGAAATCGATGACAGGTCACTTGCTTGGAGCTGCAGGAGGAATCGAAGCGATTTATACGGCCATGGCCATATACAAACAAGTGGCGCCACCAACCATAAACCTGGTTTCACAGGATCCCGCCTGTACGCTGGACTTTGTCCCGAACACAGCCCGTGATTTGAGAGTTCGGGCTGCCATCAGTAACTCATTCGGGTTTGGCGGAACCAACGGCTCACTGGTGTTCAAACAGTATCGCTGAGCAAACATAAAATAGGAACTGCTGGCACATACCTGATTTGTTGCTGATAGAATACAGGCATGCTTGCAGTATAATATTCCTGACCGTTAACTGAAATCAGACAACAGGTTTCTGTCTAATGAAATAGAATATGGCATGCGACTGAATTTGCACAAAATATTTTTATTCACTACCTATCTTCTATTATTTACAGTAGTTATCGGGATAACTTATCTGCTGTATATCGGTAGCCGGCCGGTCCCTTACGCCATTGTCGCCGACACCAATTCCAGCTCAAAAATTGCTATAAAGCTGCAAGTTCCTGAAGGGCAGACCTTACGCCATTTTGCCGAACTTTTAAATCAAAAAGGCTGGATACCGGAGCCTTATTCAGTTCGCGTCTGGGCCGCGCTTGACTGGCCCGGAAAATCGATTCGGACAGGCGAATATTCGATCGGAAAATATGACTCAATTCGTAGAGTATTGGCCACGGTAATCAACGGGCGGACGATTCGATATTCATTGACGATACCTGAAGGTCGAAATTTTCGTCAATTACGGGCCCTGCTAGCCGCCGCTCCTCATCTCCAGCACGAGCTGGACAGCAGCAGTAATGAGGAGATTATGGCGCAATTGGGTCATCCGGACGAACACGCTGAAGGACGGTTTTTTCCTGACACCTACCATTATGTCGCTGGTATGAAAAGTCTACCGTTTTTGAGGATTGCCTATGACCGGATGAAGTCGATATTGGAGCAGGCGTGGCCACAGCGGCAGCCTGATCTGGCGATTAAAACACCCTACCAGGCCCTGATTCTGGCATCAATTATTGAGAAAGAAACAGCAATGGCAGATGAGCGTTCGCTAATTTCAGCTGTATTTCACAATCGTTTGCGCAAGCGTATGCGTCTGCAAACAGACCCTACCGTGATCTATGGTATGGGGTCGAATTTCACCGGCAATTTGCGACGACGTGATTTACGCAAAGATTCCGCGTATAACACCTATACCCGGTATGGGCTGCCTCCAACACCCATCGCGTTGCCCGGGAAACAATCCATCATGGCCGCCTTGCAACCGGCAAATTCAAAGGCTTTGTATTTTGTCGCCATGGGCAATGGGCGCCATTATTTTTCCACAACCCTGGCTGAACACAACCAGGCAGTCAATCGTTATCAACGCCATCGCGGAAAAAAGATTCGTTAACCACAATCACTCATGGATAAGGTACAGAATATGTCGAGGGGTCGTTTTATCACAGTAGAAGGCCCGGATGGTGCAGGCAAAACAACACAACTACCGCATATCGCGGACTGGATATCCAGGCATGGTCATTCGGTACTGGAGACACGCGAACCCGGTGGCACCGAACTCGGCGAAGCATTACGGGAGATTCTTCTTCATGGTAACAAGGAGATGGCGACACCAGAAGCAGAATTATTGCTGATTTTTGCCGCCAGGGCGCAGCACCTACGACAACGAATCCTGCCAGCTCTGGAAAAGGGTATCTGGGTCTTGAGTGATCGATTTACCGATGCTTCTTATGCCTATCAGGGGGGTGGACGTGGCTTGGGTGCAGAGCGGGTCGCTGTTCTTGAAAACTGGTTACAGGACAGTTTTCGACCCGATTTGACATTGCTACTTGATGTTCCCATCGCCGTCAGCGCGGAACGGACACACCACAGAGGTCGACTGGATCAATTTGAGCAGGATACCCTGCACCTGCGGCAATCGATCCGGCATGCCTATCTCCTGCAGGCTCGTACCTGTCCCGAGCGGATCAAAACTATTGATGCCAGTGTGTCAGCTGAGCATGTGCAACAGGCGATTACGCTTGCCTTGCAAAACTTCTACCAGGGTATACAGCGTTGAAGATACATCCATGGAATGAATCTCAATGGCAGACATTGTTGCAACCGGATCAATCGTTACCACAAGCGATGCTGTTCACGGGTCTTATGGGACTGGGCAAGAATGCATTGGCAGCGGCGCTTGCGATGGCATTGCTGTGCCAACAGCCTGAGCACGGACAGGCTTGCCGTCATTGCCATAGTTGTCATCTGTTCGTCACAGGTGCCCATCCTGATTTTCACGTTCTTTCCGCTGGTGACAAGGGGACTCTTCCTGATTTATTGCAAAATTATCGTATACGCTACGAACAGGACGAGCTTAAAACTGCCAAGGTAAAGATGCAGATACCGGTGGCCAGAGTTCATCAGCTTATGGATGCCCTTTTTACCAGCGCGCACACGTCAAAATGCAAGGTGGTGATCATCAGTCCCGCCGAGCGGATGAATCTGTTTGCCGCCAATGCGTTACTCAAATTCCTTGAAGAACCCGTAGGGAGCACCTATTTGCTGCTGGTTTCGCATCAACCTGAACAGTTACCCGCTACGATACGCAGTCGATGTATACCCATTCCGTTTCGAGCGCCGCGTCTAGAGCAAGTGATGGTCTGGTTGCAGCAGCAATTGCCAGAAATGCCACCTGAAACACTGGAAAAACTATTTGCCAGGGCAGGGCAGTCGCCATTGTCTGCGGTGACATTAGCTGCGGGCCATCAACAGGCAGTGGA
>CAZTLH010000234.1:0-4955 GCA_964614335.1 uncultured Gammaproteobacteria bacterium | reverse complement strand
CCTCGGGTCGACAGCGGGTGATGTAACCCTTGAAAAGATCATGTGTTTGTTGCAGCTCTTCATGCATTTTGTCACGTGCTTTATCAGTGTTCTCACCAAACAGGGTAATCGTCCGTTTGTATTCCCCGGCGGTGAATTGCTCGTAGTCGATGTTGTGACTTTTTAACAAGCGATTGAAATTTGGTAATTGGGCTACCACACCAATAGATCCGACAATGGCAAAGGGTGAGGCAATAATCTGATCGGCAACACAGGCCATAAGATAGCCGCCGCTGGCGGCAACCTTATCGACGGCTACAATCAATTTGATCTGTTGTTCCCGAAAGCGGTGGAGCTGGGAGGCCGCCAAACCGTAACCATGGACAACACCACCCGGGCTTTCCAGACGTAGTAACACTTCATCACCCGGTTTTGCGACCAGTAAAATCGCATCCACTTCGCGACGCAGGTTCGCAACTTTGCTGGCACGGATGTCGCCTTTAAAGTCGAGGACAAAAAGACGTTCTTTTGAGGCGGCTTTGCGTTTGGATTTGAGCTGTTTTTTATGTTCCTTGGCTATACTCTTGAATTCCTTTGCGGGTAATGAGGCGGATTGCATTTTTAATGTCATTTCCTCATATTCTTCGTTCAGGTCATGAATATCGAGGTGTTCCCGACTTTTATGACGAGATCCCTTGCCGGTCATCGAGACAATACCGCCAACGACGGCCAGAATGGCAATGACGATAATGATTGCTTCAGTCAAAAAAAGACTGAAGTCGTAAACCCAGGTCATCATTTGGAACCTCCACTTTTACTGTTGCCGTTTCCGGGCTTGTTACTGGCCTGTTTTTTTGACCAGTTGTCTCGTAATGTGATGGTACGATTAAAAACCAGCCGATTCTTTTGCTGGTCCTTATCGTCAGGACAGAAATAGCCCAGTCTTTCAAATTGGTAATGACGATCGCAGGGGATCCGTGCCAATGATGATTCCAGTTTGGCATTTTCAATGATTGTCATCGAGTCTGGATTGAGATCTTTTATGAAATCGTTGCTGTCAGGTTCCGGTACCGAAAACAGACGATCATAGAGACGGACCTCGGCGTTAACCGCATGCATTGCAGATACCCAATGCAGGGTGGCTTTGACTTTGCGTCCATCGGGCGCTGATCCGCCACGTGTCGATGGATCATATTGGCAATACACGGTAGTAATTTCGCCGCTCGCTGGATCACGCTCCAGCCGTTCGCATTGAATGAAATAGCCATATCGCAGACGGACTTCGCGGCAGGGTGCAAGGCGGTAAAACTTTTTAGGTGGATCTTCCATAAAATCGGAGCGTTCGATAAATAATTCCCTGGAGAATGGCAATTGTCGTTGGCCAAGTTCTGGTCGATTGGGATGGTTCGGGGCTGGTAATAGTTCGGATTGACCGGCGGGGTAGTTGGTAATGACGATTTTCAGCGGATCGAGTACGGCCATCGCCCGTGGTGCATCATGGTCCAACTGCTGACGAATACAAAAATCCAGCAGACCGGTTTCTATTTGCTGGTCTTTACGGGTGATGCCAATGCGATTGCAAAAATCCCGTATTGCCGCGGCGGGAACACCACGCCTGCGCATACCCGAGAGTGTCGGCATACGGGGGTCATCCCAGCCATTGACAATATTTTCATCAATCAGTCGGGTCAGCATTCTTTTGCTGGTCATAGTGTAATCCAGCGATAGACGCGAGAATTCGATTTGTTGTGGGTGACACGGTGCATCGACGTGATCAAGGATCCAGTCATAAAGTGGTCGGTGATCTTCAAATTCCAAGGTACAAAGTGAATGAGTGACACCCTCTATGGCGTCGGATAGACAGTGGGTGAAGTCATAGGTTGGATAGATACACCACTTTGTACCAGTGAGATGGTGACCCAGATGACGAATACGATAGAGCACAGGGTCACGCATATTCAGATTTGGTGAAGCCATGTCAATTTTGGCACGTAGCACCTGTTCGCCGTCCTTGAATTCTCCCGCACGCATGCGTCGAAAAAGATCCAGATTTTCTTCCACCGTTCTTTGTCGGTATGGACTGTCGCTACCAGCTTTGGTCAGAGTGCCGCGTAGAGCCCGAATTTGACCGGCATCAAGACTGCAGACATAGGCCAGGTTTCTTTCAATTAATTGTTCTGAAAATTCATAGAGCTGTGAGAAATAATCAGAAGCATGCAGACTCTTTCCCGGCCAATGAAAGCCAAGCCATTTTACATCTGCTTCAATTTGACGCACAAAATCCTCGTCTTCACGGGCCGGATTTGTATCATCGAATCGTAAATTGCATTGGCCCTGAAATTCTTCGGCAACACCGAAATTCAGACAGATTGATTTGGCGTGGCCGATATGCAAAAAACCATTGGGTTCCGGTGGAAAGCGGGTAATTACCTTGCCGTTATTTTTATTGTTGGCAAGATCCCGGGTAATGATTTGGCGAATAAAATCGACAGGTGTAGACATAGGAGTTTTACTGGATTCAGTAGTGTGGACGGGTATCAGTGATACGGATTATTTCGGTTGCGCAGTATACCGTAAAGAGTCAGGATAGATGCAATCCATTGCCGACCGGAGATTAAAGGGTCAGTCGCGCGAAACTATATTAATGATATTATTGTATTGAAATTCGAGACTCAATACCGGTTAGCATCGCCCACATCGTCAAGAAAAGATGATTTAGAAAAAGGGTTGTCAGGGGCATATCGTGTGATCAGGTAGCCGGCAGACGCGAGGACTATTAAGACAGTGACAATACCGATAATTCTGTAGAGACTTGATCGTTTGTTGTTACGTTTGGCCATTTATGTGAATTCCCGAGAGATGGTAGATAGCAAGAGGTTAACTTTGATTTTAGTCTATTTTTCTGCAACTTGTTAGTAAACCGGAAATTACGTTGATACTTAATGGACAGCAGCCCCTGCTGGAAGTCAATACCATGAAGTCATTGACTACTTTAGAATCTGTTTATCCAATGGTCGTTGAATGAAATCAGGTTCGAGGCAGTACCAGTTGTGCCTTCTCGAATGTCCGGAGATTGATAGCTGAGGCTGCACTATCTGAGGATTTTCCTGGGGTTTGGCCAAAGACCCCCTCCAAAAAACCTCAGTAAAATATTTTCATCGCAGCCCTTTTACATATGGACGCTTGATCTTAGGGATAACAACAATTGTTGAATCGGAGAAACTTTAGTTGAATGAGAAGAGATTAAGGGGATCATAGGTGAGGTGAGGTGAGGAGCTTTGCGGATTCTATTTTCCAAGATAGGGTTCCCAGATCTTGACCTTGCCATCAGCACCAGCCGAGACCATGCGTGCACCATTGGGTGACAGTGTTATGGCGGTGACTGCGGCATCATGGGCGGCAATCTTTTGCGAGGTTTTGCCGTTTTTTACATTCCATACCCATATTGCACCATCACCAGCGCCAGACACAAGATATTTGGAATCTGGTGTAAAAAAAATGCTGTTAATCGCCTCGGTATGACCGCTGAAAACCCGACTGCGACCTTTGGGTAAAGGGTACATACGGATGGTGGTATCGGCGCTTGCAGTTGCCAAATAGTGGCCATCAGGCGAGAATTTCACGGTGTTTACTGCTGCCTGATGATCTGCAAGTGTCCGAACCAACGTCCCTTGGTTGATATCCCAAAGACGAACGGTGTCATCAAGACTCGCAGAGGCCAGTAATTTTCCAGTGGATGAAAATTCGAGATCTTTTATCCAATTGATATGACCATCAAAGGAACCTTGTCCCTTGCCGGTTTTTGGGTCCCATAAAAGGATGCTGTTGCTGGTTCCTCCAGAGGCCAGCAGTTTGCCATCCGGTGAATAGGTCAGCGTGCGTACCTGACGTTTGTGACCCAGCAGGGTTCGAACCTGGGCTCCGGTGTCACTGTCCCATATCTTGATGGTTCCATCCCAGCTGCTCGATGCCAGCCACTTGCCGGTTGGTGAGAATTGTACATCAGTGATCCAGTTGCTATGACCCTCGAGGACCTTCAACAGATGGTAGGTTTGTAAATCCCATAGTCTAAGTTTATTGTCTGTCCCTGCGGAGGCGAGTCTTTGGCCATCCGGTGAGATAGCCACAGCATAGACCTTGTCCTGGCCGCTCTGCAGTACCTGCAAAAGACGATAGCGCAGGGTGCGGGCAATGGAAACCGGGGGTTTGATTGCTTTACTGGATTTCTTCTGGGTTGTTTTTTTGCTTGCAATGGCTTGATTTTGCCTGGCGAGTTGTTTTTTTAGCCGTTTGACCAGGTCATTTAATTGTAGCAGTCGATGCAGGTTGTTGTTGGTTTTCGTCAAGTCTGCCCGCATTCCGGTCAGGTCATTGATCATCGATCGTCGGTCTTCAGAAATCACCAGTAATTGTTGCTTCAGGTTCTTCGATAGCTGGGTGGTTTCATCTTTGAGTTTTGTAAAGTCATCAATTTGGGTTTTAAATAGCTTTTGTGCAGTGTGAATATTGTCAATATCAGACCGGATCAGGTCCAGCTCGATTTTTCTCGGTAGTTTATCGATGATGCCGCTGAGATTGGTAATTTTCTCCTGCAGCGCCGAGACATCTTTTTTTACATTTTTGGCTTCGGTAAAAGCTTTGATCAAGACAGCCAGACTGGTCGTAATGACCGGAATCAGAATCGCTGCTGCAATCCATGGCAGCCATTTTTTTATTTTGCCGGCCGGTTTGTTATCTGCGGTTGCCGTTGCGCCATCTTCCCGGATTGGATGAAGAGGGGTGATGGTGATTTTCTTGGGGTCTTCTGCTGATTCCGGACTCTCACCATCTGCTGTTGATTCACCTAGTTCAATGATTTGCTCATCGAGCGGAGCATCTGAACTTCTGTGTAAAGACTCTGCCTGATCGGGTTCTTCCTCTACCAGTTCAAAGGCGTCATCTGTATCATCGGATTCGTTTTCAAGCAGATCAAACGG
>CAZTLH010000233.1:0-4968 GCA_964614335.1 uncultured Gammaproteobacteria bacterium | reverse complement strand
GATTACGAGTACCTTCCCCTCCACGATCACCTGGTCTCCAATTTTCTATTTACAGGCATTCTTGAATATATTTGGTCTTTCTAACCTGTAACAGATCAGCAGCCGGGATGACAAGGGCAAATCGTGATAATGAAAGGCATTGCTTAAAACTGGCGCTACCCGCCCGCTTCTGAGACAATGAGAAACAGGTCGTTAATGCTTCACGTAGTGCGATACCTGCTCGAAAAGGAGGGCCCATGTCCGCAACCCTGCAAAGACTTCATCAAGATCACCAGAACATTTCCCGTTTATTGCAGGTACTCTGGCAACAAATCGCTAGACCCGCGCAGAACCAGCGTCCTGATTATGAAGTGCTACGGGATATCATGCTCTATATGTGTCAATACACCGATATCTTTCATCGCCCACAGGAAGAGCTAATTTTTCGGCAGTTATTACAGTATTCCCCTGATCTTGGACCCACGCTGGATGCCCTGACGACCCAACACCAGGTGTTATTACAACAATCGATAAAATTGCAGGAGACCCTGCAGATTGCCGTCCATCAATTCATGCCTTGGGACGAATTACAATCTACCCTGACCGAATACGCGACCATTTTGCAAAATCACATGGATCTTGAAGATCAGCGGGTGTTTTCGACCGTGCAAAAACATTTCAGCGCTGAGGACTGGCAAGCCATCGAAACTGCATCAAAAGGCAGTGTAGACCCCTTGTTTGGTCATGATGTAAAGGACCATTTTCGCGACCTTTACCGTATTCTGACACAGGATTTTTCAGATTCAGGGCAAAGTGATGATCATTAACACAAGTCCGGATGCCAGTCAGCATCTCAGCAAAGATTTCGGAACTTTCTGATCCCCAGGCTCCCACGAACTCACCAACAGGCGCCAACAGCATAACCAGACATCCCGTTGTGAAGACGGGGATTGCGGGACACCGACGCTAAGTGGCATCACCCTCAAACTGCTGACATTGTTGACGCACACAATCTGGCAAAGCACAGGCCTTACGTGTTTTGCCATCAATATGGGCCGCAAACATTTCCGTGCAGGCAACCTCTTTATTGGTTTCGGCGTTATACAGCACATGGCGGTAGTGCAAAACCTTGTCTTTTACCTCAAGCACTTCGGAACGCATCACCAACAGTTCGCCGGCTACGACTTCGGCCTTGTATAACGTGTGCTGGTCGAGTGCCGCCATCGCTTTATTTTGCTGGCGCAGATAAGTTGGCGTAATACCGACGGCAGCAAACAAATGCCAGGTCGCCTGATCAAAACAATCCGTATACCAGCGCACATTCATGTGCCCCATATGATCCATTTGCCAGGGGTATACAGCCCCCCGATAGGTCTCGACAGGCCACTTCATCACGACTTCGTATCCCTCAACAGGGTGATCAGACTGGAGCTGTCCATACGGCCATCACCACGCTGCTGCACTGCAGCATAGAATTGATCGACCAGCGCAGTTAACGGCAGACGTGCCCCATTATGACGAGCCTCTTGCAAACATAGCCCCATATCCTTGCGCATCCAGTCTGTAGCAAACCCGAAATCAAACTCGCCGGCAACCATGGTCTTGCCGCGGTTCACCATCTGCCAGGATTGTGCTGCACCTTTGGCGATGACATCGATCACCTGCGTAGCGTCGAGTCCTGCCGTCATGGCGAAATTGAGACCTTCGGCCAGACCCTGTACGGTACCGGCAATACAGATCTGGTTGACCATTTTGGTCAGCTGTCCGGCGCCAGACGGCCCCATCAGGGTCACTGCCTGGCCATAAGTTGCCATCAAATCCTGCACCCGATCAAATACAGTCTGATCGCCACCAACCATGATGGTCAGGTTGCCACGTTCAGCGCCAACCTGACCTCCGGAAATCGGCGCATCCAGAAATCCAATATTCTGCTCCGCCCCCACTGCTGCGAGCTCACGCGCCACACTGGCTGAGGCCGTCGTATGATCAATAAATACACTCCCTGCCTGCATTCCGGCAAATGCCCCGTCGGATCCCAGCACCACGGCACGCAGATCATCATCGTTACCGACACAGGCACATACCACATCAGCGCCACGCGCAGCGCCAGCCGATGTAGCTGCCGTACAGCCGCCATATTGCTCAGCCCACTGCTGTGCACGTGCCGTGGTACGGTTATATACCGTGACCTGAAAACCGGCTTGCTGCAAATGACCCGCCATCGGAAAACCCATAACCCCGAGACCCAAAAAGGCTATGGATTGAATACCATTGCTATGATTACCCATTTATACTCTCCCATGCGAAATGATCACTGACCAGAGTCCTACTATGCCCCAGCGCCTGAACACTGACAATCCCGAAAAACAGCATTTTACAAAAGCCGAACTGAATATACGTCAGGCCTGTACCGCCGATGCCGCCTGCCTGGCACAATTTAATATCACCATGGCGGCAGAAACGGAAGCACTCACGCTGTCAACAAAAACTGTCAAGCACGGTGTTTGCCACATGATCGAACATCCGGAACTCGGTTTTTATCTACTGGCCGAGATCAATAATGAAATCGCAGGCTGCTTGATGTTGACCTCGGAATGGAGCGATTGGCGCAATGGCCTGTTCTGGTGGGTCCAGAGTGTCTATGTACGGCCGCAGTATCGTCACCAGGGTATCTATCGCGCCCTGTATCAGCAGGTCAAGGAGCTGGCATCATTACGCCATGATATCTGTGGTTTTCGTCTGTACGTAGAACAGGAAAACAAAACAGCCCAAGCTTGTTATCAGGCGCTGGGTATGCAACCAACCCGATATTTTCTGTATGAAGAAGAAGCTTGAGCATTGCACCAGGATCTGGAACGAACAATACCAAATTATAGTTCAAGCGACAGACAAATCTACCCTGTGGATATGACCCGGGATAACCATAAGCTGAACCGGTCTATTTCATATACTGTCGACTAGTAATCTGCCGACTGTTCTTGTTCACCACATAACGCAAGGAACGCCCATACACTGCCGGTAACACACCGTTGACCTGCCCATCGGCATCAATCGCAGGCAGTAACAGACCACGAAATTCAAGTACATAGCTATCTGTGGTTTCCTGAAAACTGATTCGGTAGTGACGCAACTCTTTTCTGTCTGGTGTCAAATCTTTAATCGCCATGAAATCACGATAACAAATTTCCCAGACCGGCAAATAAATTGCCGGGATCACCATGCCTGCTGCAGGATGCGCACTGGCTGCAGAGGCCACCTGGATGCATTGATAACCATCTGTGAGTGTGCAGTGAAAATCCCGAGTTGCCACCCAGTCACGTGCTCGCTGTATTGATGACTGCTCAACTGCCATCGCCGTACCCGTCAGACAATACAACAACAATAAAATTCTCGACCACCATGTTGTTGTCTTCACTGTGTAGCAACAGTGCCTATTTGAGTAGTCACATTGCTATTCACGTCATACAGTAAAAACTTGCCAAGTGGTGTACCCAGATAACCGTCAATCCCAAAGAATTCACTGTAGCTAAAGTCTGCAGAGGAAAATTCTTCATTCAGGTAACGCGGATCGTTGCCACCATGGGTATGCCAGGAAGCTGTGGCCACGGTGCCACCGGGTACCGATGACGGCCCACCCGGATCAACATTGGCCAATTGGCCACGGATTGGGCCGGTAGCAGCAAAGCTGCCATCGGAGTTTCGATAAACCATACCACCATATTCCCGGTTTTCTGCAACCGACGTGGGATTGATGGAATTCACTGTATTGAAGGCTACCTGATCCTGGGTAGAGAAGCGCTGGCTGTTGTCAACAGAAGAGGAGCCACCACCTCCTCCACTCGCGGCCAGCGCCGCGACCGGGACCACTGCGATTGCCAAAATAGCAAGGTTATGATTACGACGACTCCTCCCACTCCTGCGACTTTTATAGGCAAGATTCGGCTGTACAGCACCAAAACTTCGGGAGAAAGTCAACAGCACCCGCTGTTCAGTCGCCGCTGTAAACAGCGGATTCTGCACCCGATCCACCGCTAGCCCAAAGTCGCCATAACGACTACCGGAAAAAACCGTGCTGAAACGCTGATAACGAACCGCATTAGCGCTTTGCAGATTCTGGTAGCCGAACCGCCAATCACCCATTCGAGTATCGAGTGCCATGCCATTCAGCCTGGTTTGCTGATTCTGCCGCCCCTGAAGCATCAACACGGACAGTTGGTCTCCGGCAAAGCCAAAGGCCCGAGCGCTACGTGTCTCGGCATTTTCCGAGGAAATTGTCGCAGCTGCCGCCAACAAATCAAAATTCACCGGCGTGGGAAATGCCACTCCAAAACTTTGATAACGATAACTTTGTTCTATATTGCTGTGAAACAGATTTGGTGCGACACCGGCAAACAAACCCCGACTTGCCGCATAGTGACTGCCGGCAAAACCACTCGAATATTGCAGGCTGTAATGATCTCCCGAAAAACCTATACCCTGGCGTGTAAAATCCTCGGCACGGCGAGAGCTGATATTCAATTCCTGATTCCACAGCTGTCGCGTCAGGTTCAGACCGAATGTCGGCGACGCTGCCTGTACAACGCGACCACCTGCCAGTTTCATTGGCGTATTCTGCCGGATCAACAGCGAACTTTGCTGCCCGCTACGGTCGGCCAGCATAAATTGACGCGAAGTATTGGGATCTATCGGATCCAGCAGTGTTGCCGATGCAGAGCAGGTCATCGACAGACAACCAGAAGCCTTTGTTATTTGCGGGTTGATCGCAACCACCATGAGAAATATTGTACCGACCAGTATGTCGACAATCCTTTGGTTGATCATTCCTGATGTCTCTCCTGATAATGATTTTATAACTATCGTGTGGCTGTAATACCGCTGAATCCGAGAATTTTGCGCCATGACTGCATGGCCGCTACACTAGTAACAGACCTGTATCTTATAAACATCTCCGAGCCCACGAGACTAAGGCGAATCTCGTATGACGTCTTC
>CAZTLH010000232.1:0-4997 GCA_964614335.1 uncultured Gammaproteobacteria bacterium | reverse complement strand
GTATACTGGTGACCGGTCATGCTGAATCCCTGCACGGGATGATTTCTGAACTGACGTCTCTACGGCCGTCGGTCTATCAATTGAAATAATTGGAATAGCGCATGATCAACAACACAATGAAAAGGAATTTACTGTAGGGGTCGATATGGCAAAAGAAATCAAAGTCATGGTAGTGGATGATTCCGCACTGGTGCGAAAAGTGATGTCGGAGATTCTGAACAGTGACCCGGATATTGAAGTCATTGCCCAGGCCGCAGATCCGCTGTTTGCCATGCAGAAAATGCAAAAACAACGACCCGATGTACTGACACTGGATGTGGAAATGCCACGCATGGATGGCATTACCTTTTTGCGCAAGTTGATGGCCGAACAACCCATCCCGGTGGTCATGTGTTCCAGCCTGACCGGGGAACACGCACGATCGACCATCGATGCTATCCGCGCCGGTGCTGTGGAGATTATCACCAAGCCCGAACTTGGTATCAAGGGTTTCCTTGAAGATTCTGCCATTCAGATTATTGATGCGGTCAAGGCCGCCGCCCATGCCCGGGTCAGAAAACGCAAAGATACCGCCATGAAGGTCCAGGCCAAAAACTCCGCTGATGTTGTGTTGCAAAAAGCCAGCCGGGCGATGACCGAAACCACGGACAAAATCATCGCCATCGGTGCCTCCACCGGTGGCACCCAGGCCCTGCGTGCCGTGCTGGAAATGATGCCGGCCATGTCACCTGGGATTGTCATTGTGCAACATATGCCGGTCATGTTCACCACCGCTTTCGCCAAGCATCTGGATGAAATCAGCCCCTTGGAGGTTCGCGAAGCACAAAGCGGTGATCGTCTGTACGATGGACGGGTGTTACTGGCGCCTGGTGGCAAACACATGTTGTTGAAACGCTGTGGCGCGCAATATATGGTCGAAGTGGTCGATGGTCCTTTGGTCAGCCGTCATCGGCCCTCGGTGGATGTATTGTTTCGCTCGGTAGCCCGCTATGCCGGGGCCAATGTGGCTGCCTGTTTGATGACCGGCATGGGAGATGATGGTGCAGCCGGCTTGAAAGAATTACGGGATGCCGGTGCACGAACTTTTGCTCAGGATGAAGCCACATCTGTCGTTTTTGGCATGCCCCAGGAAGCCTGGAAACAGGGCGCAGCCGAATCTCTGGTGGCACTCCAGGATATCCCCGGTGTTTTACTCAGGGCCAGTCAGACAAAAAGTCCTAAAATTCGATAATCATGCCCGAATCTACACTGACAACCACAATCATCACTACGAAACCAACAAGGAGGAATCGGATGTTCTGCAAACAATGAATCGGTACGACGATATTACTTTCCTGCTCGCCATCGAAACAGTCTTGCTACAAGGCAACATACGATCCTGACCCTACTGTTAATGTGTGACAATGGACAGTATACCAACCACTTGATGAGATCAAAGAGTAAAGAGTATGGCCAAAAAAATATTATTTGTTGATGATTCCGCATCCATGCGCCAGGTAGTTGGCATGGCCCTGAAAACCGCCGGTTATGAGGTGGAATCCGCAGTCGATGGCAAAGATGGTGTTGCCAAACTGGGCTTGGGCCGATTTGACGCCATCATCACTGATCTGAATATGCCAAATATGAATGGCATTGAATTTATCAAGGCCATCAAGCAACACCCAGGAAATAAATTTGCCCCCATTGTGATGCTGACCACGGAATCTTCTGCAGCGATGAAGCAACAGGGCCAGGCCGCCGGGGCCAAGGTCTGGGTGGTCAAACCCTTCAAGCCTGACCAGTTGCTAATGGTCTTGAAAAAACTGATCGGCGGCTAGAAGCCAAGGATAGCGCGACATGCACACCTTGACCCGAAAATGGTGGAATCACGATGTAGGTTACCAGGTCATCCAGCTGATGCCGGGTGGCTATCATGTCGGCCATCAACAGGAGAGGATATTGACCGTACTCGGCTCGTGTGTGGCGGCTTGTATTCATGCCCCCGATATTGGCATGGGGGGCATGAACCATTTTATGCTGCCTGGCAACGAGGAATCCAACTCGACCCGCTATGGGGATAACGCCATGACCCGATTGATCCAGACCCTCATCGAACGTGGCGGACATCCACAGCAGCTCGAGGCCAAGATCTTTGGTGGGGCAGCCATTACTCATGGTCACCACAGCAAACTACAGCACTCTGTTGGAAGCCGTAATATTGCTTTTGCTCGCGAATATTTACAACAACACAACATTACGCTGGTGAAGGAAGACGTGGGCGGCCATTGGCCCAGGAAAGTCTATTTCAATCCTGCAAGCAATGATGTTCTGGTCAAAAAATTACCTGGTGTACATTCATGATTCCGTTGCACAAGTCGGTTTTAATCATTTATAAAATCATCAGTTTCAATCTATTCAATAACATGATTTTTTCATTTGTGCTCAAAGGCACGAAATCAACAGACGCATTCATGATTACTATCAGGGATAGAATACACGCAACGCTGCCTTACTGAAAATCACAGGAATCCATTCCATGAACACCAACAAATCGTTTAATCTGCCACTTGCTGCCGGGCTATTGCTGCTCCTGCTCAGTGCGCTGGCGACCGTTTGGTGGCCAGATCAACTTTCGCCCAAACTGGCGTTAATTCTTGTGGCTTTCTCCTGGGCTGGCAGTACCTTGAAATTATGCCGAAGCAGGTTAATTCCGGAACAAGAAAAGGAGCAGACGAAGAAAGGACTGGAATCCGAATATCATCAGGTCATGAATGAAGTCGACAGCGAAACCTCCTCCCAGATCACCCATATCAACGGTGAACTCGAACAGGTGCGAAAGATTCAGGGTGATGCCATCGCCGGTTTGGTGGAAAGCTTTGGCACCATGGCGACACAATCCAGAAACCAGGAGGAGCTGGTGATCAGCATCATTTCTGTACTCGACGACAGTGGAGACACTGCCCGTGATGAACAACCCATTCGGGCACAAGCCAATGCCTTGATCGATGTGCTGGTTAATAGCATCACCGAAATGGGTGATAGCAGCGTGGGTCTGGTCGGTCAGATGGAAATCATGGAAACCCAGCTAAAACAGATTGACAGATTTTTTGATGAGATCAACGGTATCAGCTCACAAACCAACCTGCTGGCCTTAAATGCCTCTATCGAAGCGGCGCGGGCCGGTGTTGCCGGGCGCGGCTTCGCGGTTGTTGCCGAGGAAGTCCGACAACTTTCTCATCGCAGTGATCAGTTCAGTAACCAGATCCGCAGTAAATACGGAGAAGTGCGAAACAGTATGCAAACGGTTCGTGGCATCGTCGATGAAATGGCCTCAAGGGATAGCAGTCTCACCACAGAAAGCCAGAACCGGGTGGAAAAATTAATGGAGGATATGGAGAAAGACAAGGAAGATGTGTCCGAAGTCTTGCAACAGGTCTCCGCATTTTCCCAGAAAATCAATGAAGGTGTGGATTTGGCCATACGCTCCCTGCAATTTGAGGATTTGACCAATCAGCTGCTGGCATTGATGGAGAAACGGGTACAGGCGATCGCACAGTTTACAGCAAATGCCACTGAAATACGTGAGGACATGAACGATGCCGAGGGGAAAGAGCTGGAGAATCGTTTCGGCCAACATACGGCACATCTGCGAAGCGTTATGGAGGAAATCAGCCAGATATCCGACACCATCCCACTGAGCCCGGTCCAACAGGAAGACATGGATGGTGGAGAAATAGAGTTTTTCTAGAGACCACACCCTTGATCAAGAAAACCGGTTTGAGATTCTCTGCCACTATCTCGACTCTCTTGTAGCCATAGCAGGGCAACAACCCCTCTACGGCCAATGAACAGCACCCAGCCCAGCCCAGGCAAAGGAGAAAACATGTTTAAACACAACCAGCGTTATAACGAAACTGACCCCATTGAAGTCGCATCCGGTATTTTTCATCTTGGAGTACAGGATAAACAGCACACCTTTAATAATGTACCGTATCTGATCGTAGATGGTGAGGATGCCGTCTTTATCGATCCCGGTTCAGCAAAAAAAGAATTTTATGAAGTGATTCTGACCAAAGCCAGGAAGGTCATCGATTTAAAAAAGATTCACCATATGATCGTACAACATCAAGACCCTGATTTGTGTGCCGCACTGCCCCTGTTCGAGTCATTGGTCGCGGCAGATTGCGAGATCATGGCCCCCCTTGAGGCACAAATCCTGGTGCAGCATTATAACTTGCAGCACCCCATCACTCCGCTGGATGATGATGACAGCCTGACCTTCGGCAATGGCCGAACCCTGAGATTTTGCATGACACCCTACTGTCATTTTGTTGGAACCATGGTGACGTATGATGCTCAGACAAAAACTGTTTTTTCATCCGATGCCTTTGGAGGTTTCACACCGGATAATCTGCTGTGCGCTGATACCGAGAATTATCCGGTCCAACTGGAAATTTTTCTCGGTGAATACCTCGGCTCCAAACGAGCACTGGAATATGCCATCAAGCGTCTGGAGTTACTGGCTGATGAATCCGGCATTGATCTAATCTGCCCCCAACATGGCTGTGTGATCCCCAAAGCTCTGATTCCTGTATTTCTGCAAGCTGGTAAAGACTTGCAGGTGGGCAAACAAATTGACACTCTGGCGAAAAAACACGGCATTACTTTGGCGGGGAACGATTGATTATGGATGCCAACAAAGCACTACAGGATATTTTATCTACTGCCAAAGCCCTGACCACAACCGAGCACAGCCGGGCGATGCTGGTGCAGGATTGTGATCGAAGCGGCATCAAGGTCGATCATAATCTCAAACTTTCCAGTCCGGTGAACGAAAACCATATCGATGTCTTACTGAAGAATTTAACCAATCCGGTATTACGAATTCTGGTCAGAAGGGTGCTGCGCAAATATTGGTAGCGTCCTCTCTCTGGGGTCAGGTCTAGATTTTAGGAGCGATGCTCCTAAAATCTAGACCTAATGGAATGGTCCGCCCCACTTCCTAATCGGCCTCAAAT
>CAZTLH010000231.1:0-5007 GCA_964614335.1 uncultured Gammaproteobacteria bacterium | reverse complement strand
ATTACCGCTCTCCTCTGGAGTATCCGGGGCTGGCAGAGCCGACACGCCCCCTGGCAGAGGACATGGGTGATTTTCTTCAGGCTTCCGGTGGCCATGAGCCTTCGGAAAGTCTGCTTGCAACGGCCGCGTATCTGGATGTTTCGTCGCAGGAGTTGATCCAGGCTGCACTGTTTTATATCAAACAGGTGTTGTTCGCCGAAGGGGCGGACTATTATCGCAATCTGGCTTTGCCACCGACGGCTACAGACGAAGAGATCAAACGTCATCACCGATTGTTGATTCGTATCTTTCATCCCGATCGGGAAGCGGAAAACGGGGAGTGGAACGAGAGTTATGCGCCACGGGTTATCGAGGCCTACAGTACCTTAGGCAAAGCCGACAAACGCAGCTGCTACGATCGACAGTTGTTGCAGCAGCACAGCAACCCGCGCAGTACAAAAGCCGCAAGAAAGTCCCGGCCGTCACCAGCAAGGGTGGCCGTGCGGCAAAATCATTATGCTCCACCGTCGGTGTCGGTCAAAACGACTCGACCCTGGTATTTGCATACGGGTATGTTGTCGTTTTATGGTTTGCTATTAACGGTCGGTGTGTTGCTGAGTCTTTATTACAAGACCTTTGAAGGCCCTGCGCTGCTTACGAACACGCCCTCAGTACTGCCCGATCATCGAGAAAATGGTGATATCACTTCTTCGACTTCCAGCGCTGCCGATCCCTCCCTGCCGCTGGCGAGCAATGTCAGCCCTTATCGACAGAATGTCGAGCTCAGCAGTGAGGAGATGGTGGACATCCTTGCTGGCAGATCAAACACCGGAAAAAAGACTGCTAAACGCGCACAACCTCGTGTAAAGAGTTATAACGTTTCCGTAAAAAAGAAGCATCAGGTTGTGGCAAAGGGCGTTGTGGCTAATAAAAACGTGGCTCACAAAAAAGAACCGGCTAAAGACAAACGACAGTCAATATCACATCGATCTGGACAATCGAAAAAAACAGTCTTGCAGCAAAATACAAACAGGGCAGTCGTCAGCAAAAAACCAGGGAATTCCAAGAATCGCAGGGAAAATCAACAGCAAGCATACAAACATCCGGTTACTGGTGCCGAGACCAGAGTGAAAGCACATCAGAGCGAACCCGGCACCAAAAGTGCCAGCAATGCCTCAGATTCTGTTACGGCGAACGCAAAACCGGGTAAGGCACCCATCGTCTCCGATAAACCGGAAGGGAAGCTGGTTTCAGCCAAAGTTCAGATTCCAGAGCCTCCGCAGACCATCCATGCGAATATTGCCATCCCCGATACCGGGTCAAATAATGTAACAGTGGACCCCAAAGCCGCCCTGGCGAAATTACTGAAAACCTTTGCTCAGGCCTATGCCGAGGGTGATCTCGATACCTTTATCGGCTTGTTTGCCAGGGATGCCCGATCTGTAAACGAATCCGGTCGAGACAGTATCCGTCAGGACTATGGCCGTCTATTTAAGAACTCGGCGGCACGAAAATTACAGTTAAAGGACATGCAATGGACACAAAACGGTGAGACTAGCTGGCAGGGGAAGGGTGCATTTGAAGTCTTGATCACCGATCAGACGATGTCCAGTAAAAAGCATCTGGTGGGTTCGGCCCGCTTTGTAGTCAATACCGCAGGTCAGCGGCTGGAAATCAGTCAATTTGACTATACGGTGTATCCCTTTGCCGAAAACATGGCAATTTCCGAGAAAAAAAAGGAACAACAAATCATAACGTCAAACAAGGAAAATCTACCACAGCAACAACTCACCCGGATCATCAATCAATTTGTAAAAAATTATGAAGGAGGTGATTTAAAGGCATTTGTCCAATTGTTTTCCGCAACGGCCAAAACCAACAAAACCCGGGGCCGGGAAAACATTCGCCAGGAATACCGAAAGTTTTTCGCCCTTTCAGATTCGAGAAAACTGCTGATTCGTGAGCTGGTTTGGAAAAGAATGACGGACAATGTCTATCAGGGCACAGGTAAACTCGAAGTCTACACACGAACCGGTATCCTTAAGTTGAAGCATCATTACACCGGCAATTTGCAGTTGAAACTGGAACGGAGCCAGGGTCGTCTACAAATCGCCGAATTCTTTTATCATGTGCAGTGAGGGGAGGGCATAATGAGTGTGACTACAATGGGGTTAATGGTTCGCCGTCTGGTTTTACTGGGGCTTGCCGTCGTTCTGGGCTGGAGAATTGTCGCCCTGGGGCTTTCGGATCATGCCATGGAGAGCCTGCAGGACCAAACGACGCCACCGGATCAACAGGCGCGACAGGTCACAGCCACACGGGCGCTGCAATGGAACCCGGCCAATCGTCAGGCGTTCTTTGTCCAGGTCGTCGGCAATATGAAAAAAAATCCTGCTCTTGCCGAAAAACAGTTACAGCAACTGATCCAGGAAAATCCCGGCGATGGCAAGGTGCTGGTGTTGCTGGCCCATCTGGCCATGCAGAAAAAACAACTACAACGCGCCGATCGTTTAATGACCCTGGCCACCCGCCTGATGCCGGCCTATGGACCGGTGCATATTGATGCAGCGCGTTACTGGTGGCAACGTAAAAACATTCCACTGGCGCTGCAAAACTGGAGTGAGGCACTCGACATCGATGCCGCGAACAGCAAGACGATTTACCCCATCTTGCTGGCGATTGCCGAAAATGACAAGGCCCGTCCGGCCTTGCAGGAGATTATCAAAAGCCCACCAGAATGGTGGCCCGGTTTCTTCTCCTTTCTTAGCCAGCGGGCCATCCGCAATGAAACCGTGGAGCTGGTCTATCTGATGCGCCGACAAGCCAGCAAGACTCTGAGCCCGGAAGAAAGACGGGCCTATGTGCAAAGGCAACGCCGCGACGGCCAGTATACCCGGGCCTATCTGAGCTGGCTCAATGGTCTCGATAAAGAACAGCGAGGTGAACTCGGGCAGCTATTCAATGGCAGTTTTGAACTCGATATCAGCAATAGCGCCTATGGCTGGCATCTGCGGCCCATCAAGGACGTGGCTGTCATCCAGGATTTCACCACTGAGGTGGTGGGCCAGCGGGCCCTGCACCTGCAATTTCAGGGTGGCGAATACCGTTATCGCCATCTCTATCAATCACTCTATTTGCGACCCGCCAACTACCAGTTGCGTGGCCGGGTTCGTCTCGAACAACTCAACGGCCGTGGCGGCCTGCAATGGGTGGTGCAGTGCACCGGTAATCAACCCCAAATCCTGGGCAAAAGCGACCGTTTCCTCGGCACCTCCGGCTGGCAAAACTTCAAAGTGGATTTTACCGTCCCGGGCCAGGACTGCGAGGCCTCTGAACTGCGTTTGCAGTCCACCGGTCTCAGGACCTTCGACCATAAACTCAATGGTGGCATCTGGTTCGATGCCATGGCCATCCGTACTGCTGTAAAATAGGCAACCCAAAGGGGGCATAGTGTAAATCTGGACAGGTCATGAACCACATTCGGACAGTTAATGTACTCGCAACAAAACACATTAAGTAGGTAGCGTAGTCACATAATAACAATTATAGTTAAGTCATGAATGATTATAGTCTTAGCAACCAGGAACTCCACGATCTACAGGTTCTCCACCGAGAACTCATCGAAAAACGCCAGGCAGACCGTGTAAAGGCTGTCGTTTTATCGGGCAAATAAAATGGTGGTTTCTGAGATTAAACAGTGGAGAGAAAACTCAGATCAAGCTGGCTGACCCCTTGATCCTTAAATTACCACTTCGAGGGAAGATGGCGATTGATAATGATTGTTTTTTTAACAATACTGATGTAGCCGCCGATTCGCAGGTCTTTCAGAATCCTGCTGACCATTTCTCGCGATGAACCGATTACATTGGCAATCTCCTGTTGTTTGATAGGGCCGATCATTGTAACCCCGTTATCTTCTTCAGCATGATCGTTGAGAACTTGTACCACTCTTCCATAGACATCCTGAAATACCAGGTTGCTCAGTTTATCTGTAAGGTGATAGATTCTGTTGATTAATGACCCAATGATTGGTGAGGTTACGGTCGGGTTGTCAATCAGGAATTTATCGAAATTTGGCTTGGATATTGTAGCCAGCTCACATTGTGTCACTGTCCTGACATTGGCGGAGCGAGGATGATCAGACAACAAGGAAAGCTCTCCAAAAAAATCACCCGTGCCCATGGTAGATAGCATAATTCTTTTTCCATTCTCATCATCAAGATAAGCTCTTAGTTGCCCTTTCAGGATGATGTACAGAGAATAGCTTTGCTCACCTACGGTAAAGACCATTTGGTTTTTTGGAAAATGTTTTACCTCACACAAGGCAATCAGAACTCGCAACTGATCTTCCGGGATATTGTCGAATAAAGGGATCGTATTGAACAGTTCTTTGTGCTCCATTCTTATTCCTCAGACACAAGCGGCACCCAAATCAGAAAAAATTATGTGAATATTACCGTAAATTGACGACTTGCAGGACCATATATGACCCCGTGGCCCATTCGGGCTTGACATGGGGGTTCATGTGGATAATTATAGCTATTGCATGCCACATTGTTCGAGGAGCGTATGAAAACAGTACAGATGACACTTGATGATGAGTTAGTGGATGAAGTAGATGCCATGGTAAAAAAACTGCATACCACCAGATCTGCGTTTGCTAGAACTGCCTTGCGAGATGCCATGGAGAGCATACGTATCAAGCAACGGGAGAAGATGCATCAAGCAGGATACCAGTGCAAGCCTGTTCAGACATCCGAGTTTGGCGTATGGGAATCAGAACAACAGTGGCCTGAATGATGAAACGTGGCGAAGTGCGCTGGTATAAATTTCAGCAGCCGGACAAGAAAAGGCCGGTTCTTGTATTAACAAGGGATTCCGTGCTTGGGTACCTGGGGGAGGTTACTATTGCGCCGGTCACATCAACGATTCGAGACATTCCCAGCGAGGTTTTGCTAACAAGGGATGATGGTATGCGAAAGGATTGCGCGATCAACTGTGATCACATCCAGACTGTTTCAAAAGGGA
>CAZTLH010000230.1:0-5031 GCA_964614335.1 uncultured Gammaproteobacteria bacterium | reverse complement strand
ATGGTAATATTGATAAATTAAACAGTCTGCTCCTGGCGTTAGGTACGATCGTTGACAACTATTGCGGTGATAAAAACTGGTACCAAAGAAATGGTTTGCCGCTATACCTTCATGCCAAAATCAAGTTCCCAAAGTAGTCGTTGAGGTCGGCGAAAAGACCGGCCGTGGGCGTATTCGTATATGATCATAATAGACTAACAGTGGCTACCCTATATGGATGATACAGAACATTTAGATCTTCAAATTGGTAATTCTTTGCAATTGCAAGTTGCTGCTGACGAGCTTCAGCACCGCCATTATGCCAAGATTATCGGCTATCTTCGTGACTGTAGTTTTATGATTACAATGCCGCGTGTAGATGGCAATGTCATGCTATTGCGTCAGGATCAGCTAGTGAAAGTACGGATGATGGCTGGTAATCAGGTATGTGGTTTCTCAACCCTCATTCTTTGTGTCCGTTTAAAGCCTTATCCTTATCTTCATTTGGCCTATCCAAATCAAATTGAACAGGTGACGATTCGTAAGGCACAGCGAGTGTCAACCGAGCTACCAGCAACAGTTAGCTCAGAGAGCGGGCAGACGGTCTCAGACTGTCCTGTAATGATTCAAGATCTAAGCGCCAGCGGTTCGATGATTGTGGCCGACCAGGTACTGGGTGATACCGGGAGTTCATTCGCTTTGACAACTACGTTGAATGTTGCCGGTCGTAAGGACACTGTCGTGGTACGTTCGATTATTCGGAATATCATTGTCGATGAAGAGCACCAAAAGTTCAAGTATGGGCTGGAGTTTTTGCCCCTGGCAGAGAAGGCACACTTTGTTCTCAATGGTTATGTCTATGAGCAGCTGATTTTGAAAATGAAGAAATAGCTTTAACCCCAATCTGGTTCTTGTGCGTTTATAACACTTGAGAACACACACGCCTGAACCCAGGCTTCATTCACTTGATTGGGAGATCATCATGAAACAATTCTCTGTGACAATGTTGTCAGCACTGGTTATGGCAAGTCTTGTCGGCTGCACCAGCAAGGTATCCACTCCAGTACCGGCGCCAGTTTCGGTTGCCGGACCAACAGCGGTGAAAAATTCTGCAAGTGATGCAGCCAAATCTGTGGCAAAGCGCATTGAAACATCCCCTGTTTCGATCACCCGTAGTGAAGGGATGCTCACGGCGAAAACACAAAGCCCAGTCAAACAAATGATGGCCAGGCAATACTTGGCCATGCCTGGCAGGGTTAAAAGTGCGCCCATGATGATGTATTCTACGGCACCCGTCACACCCAGTGTGACATTTCAGGATCCGGTTAATGGTGAAAAATATGCCCCGATTCACAGCAATCCGGTCACCAGGACAGCAGAGCAACCGGTATCGACATTCAGTATTGATGTCGATACCGGGGCGTACAGTAACGTCAGAAGGATGTTGAACAGCGGACGATTACCCCCCAAAGATGCAGTACGGGTTGAAGAACTGATCAATTATTTTGATTATGCCTATGCCGAAAACAGTCCGCAGGAGCAGCCGTTTTCACTGACGACCGAAGTCGGTCCGGCACCGTGGAACCATGCCAGAAAACTGTTTCATATCGGTATCAAGGCGGTTGATATTGCGGCTCCGGCAGCGCCACCGGCCAACCTGGTATTTTTGGTTGATGTATCCGGTTCGATGCGTTCCCCGGATAAGCTCGAGCTTCTGAAATCCTCATTAAAATTACTGGCTGCAAAATTACGACCGGTGGATCGTATCTCTTTGGTAGTGTATGCCGGAGCCTCGGGTGTCGTGCTTGAGCCGGTGGCCGGTGGTCAGCGTTTCAAGATTATGCAGGCACTCGATTCACTCACCGCAGGTGGGTCTACCAATGGTGGCGCCGGCATTAGACTGGCCTATCAGCTGGCCAGAAAGGCCTATATCAAGGGCGGGATCAACCGTATTATGCTGGCAACTGATGGCGATTTTAATGTCGGTACCACCAATTTTTCGTCCCTGAAACAGTTGGTCGAGCGCGAACGTGGCAGCGGAATTTCTCTGACGACGCTGGGTTTTGGTCGTGGCAACTATAATGACCGACTGATGGAACAACTGGCCGATGCCGGCAATGGCAACTTTGCCTATATTGATACCCTCAATGAAGCGCAGAAAGTGTTGGTGGACCAGATGAGTTCCACACTCAATACCGTGGCCAGTGATGTCAAGATCCAGATTGAATTTAATCCGGCACTGGTGGCCGAGTATCGGCTGATCGGGTATGAAAATCGTCTGCTAAAACGCGAAGATTTCAAGAACGACAAGATCGATGCCGGTGAGGTCGGTGCTGGTCATACGGTGACTGCCTTGTATGAAGTCAGTATGGTCAATGGCCGGGATCCAGCGATAAATCCTCTGCGATATGCAAAAACTTCAACCCGGAGTCAGCACCGCCAGGAGTTGGCCTGGTTGCGATTGCGCTACAAGAGTCCTCATGGTGGCGCCAGCAAGTTGATCGAACGGCCACTATTGGCAAGCGATATGGTTTCCGGGCTGGATGCTACTACTGACCGTTACCGGTTCGCAGCCGCTGTGGCAGCATTTGGCCAGCAATTGCGTGGTGGGGTCTGGTTGCAGCATTTTGGCTATGATCAAATTCTGACACTGGCACGTCGTTCACGCGGTCCGGATGCCTTTGGTTATCGGGGTGAATTTCTGGGGTTGGTGAAATTGGCGAAGTCACTGTCCAGTCAATATCAGGCACTTCGCTGAATACCGTTAACCGCCAGGTGTCTGCTGTCAGACACCTGGCGCCTTTGCCGAGTTTGCACTTGCCCTCCATCACCCATGACAAGTAAGCTGGTCGTATGAGTGAGGAGTCCGTCAGTGATGAAGATTTGATGTGTCAATATGCGGCAGGGGATGCCAGCGCTTTCGAACGGCTATACCATCGGCATAAAGCGGCGTTGTACCGTTACGTCCAGCACCAGTGTTTCAACGGTAGCCGTGTCGATGAGATCTACCAGGATGTCTGGTTGAAATTAATTGTTGCAAGGCAACGTTACCATCGCAGTGCGCGTTTTCAGACTTTTCTCTATCACATCGCGCATAATTTGCTGGTTGATTATTTTCGACGTTCCAAAACCAGGCAAGTGGTCTCCGAACGGCCCCTGGAAAACCTCAGTATTGTTGAAACCGCCTGGGCCCCAAAAACCTCCCGGCCCGATGTGGAGGTGGCGCGACAGCAGGAGTTGTCAACATTGTTTGAACTGATTGAAAAACTGCCCGATGTACAACGTGAGGTCTTTGTATTGCGAGAAGAAACCGGCATGAGTCTGGAGGGGATTGCCAGGGTCACCGGGGTGGGTCGGGAGACGGCGAAGAGTCGTTTGCGATACGCGATCAAGACCTTACGGGAAGGCTTGCGATGACTGAAACTGATCATACCAAAGCTGGTCCTGACCAGGGTGATCTTTCATTCGAAGACAGCCAGATTTCTGCCTTGTATCAGCAGGCGAGCAAGGGAGAGCCTGCACAGGCACTCGATGAGGCCATTCTGGCAGCATCCAGAAAAGCCGTAAAATCGGGGTCTGTTGCCAAACAGCATGCAGCTGGCCCCTTCAGTAATCGCTGGCCGACGCGATTGGCTGTGGCCGCGACCTTGATTATTGCAGTCATTATTGTTCCCGATCTTTTTCAGCAGTCAGCAAAGCAGGCCGATTTTCCCCGTCCAGACACTACTCTAGAAGCAGCCAGGGAACAGCCGGGAATCGAAACCTCCCAGCCTGCTGTCATGGACCGGGCTATGCCAGTCCCGCAACCGCCCGCAGCACCATCGGCTACAGCTCAGTCAGGACGAAAAAAATCACCGCCAGTAAAATACTTTTCCATACAAATGGACTCAACACCAGCCAAAAAAGCGCCGCGCGCTGCCACTGCCGCCAGACCCTTGTTGCGCAAAAAACGGTCATTGGCACCGTCCAGCCGGAAGCAGTTATCAACCTCAGCCTTTGCGAAAAAAAGTCCGGGTCCGGTACGATCTGGATCAGAGTTATATCCGTCTGCTCGGGCGCCTATTCGGGACGTCCCGGCCTATGGTTCGATATCAGGTTTGGCACAACGTTTGGCTACAGGGGCCGAAAATCAAAAAACAGGCAGCAGGACAAATGATTTGAAGAATATCGAAACCGATTTTGAAACAATCAGACAGCTCATTAGAACAGGTGAAATGACTGCTGCCAGGGAACTCGTCAGGCGTTTCGTCAGGATTTATCCTGATTATCCATTGCCAAAGGATATAGAATCAATATTTCCCTCGGCCGACACAAAATAATGGAGATTTGAATGAAAGTTGCATATATTTTTTCTACCCAGGGCCACACAGTGTCCTACAAACTGGCCAAAATGATTTTGCCTCAACTGGAGGAAGATGCTCATGGAGTTGAGGTCGTGGGTAT
This sequence comes from uncultured Gammaproteobacteria bacterium, assembly GCA_964614335.1. Lineage (GTDB taxonomy): Bacteria > Pseudomonadota > Gammaproteobacteria > Arenicellales > DRJH01 > DRJH01. The sequence continues at coordinate 609 of CAZTLH010000230.1, read as the reverse complement.
GTTCTTTTTTGAAGATAACAACTACGTATTGGTCAAAAATGATCCCATTGGTGAACGGTTGGCAAAAGTTGCCAAGGAGAAAAATATTTTGTTAATGGGTTGTGACCAATGTTGTTATGAAAGAAATATAGATGGTAATCTGGTAGAAGGCGCGACAATCGGTTGTTTTCCAAAATTGTATTCTGCATTATCGACAAATATGCCAGATCAGGTAATTACATTGTAAAGAGTCACTGTTTGAACAAGCACTTGATGCCTATCCGGAAGACAAGACTCTGCAGCGTTATCTTGAAATCTGTCAACAGTTACAAGTTGCCGGGGTATCCGAAAATTGGACTGGAGTCGAGGTGATGAATCAAATTGGACTGGAGTCGAGGTGATGAATCAAAAATAACCGTTTTAAGAAGTAGTTGCATGATAAAAATCTGGCTCAGACATCAATTTATCTATAATGAAAGCGTTGACCTAACCTAACCTAACCTAACCTAACCTAACCTAACCTAACCCAACCTGAACTGAATCGGATTGTCCCGAGTCGAAGCGTTCCTGGTTGTCATAATACGATAATACTAGAAATATAGATTGACTATGACGGTAAATCGCTTTATG
>CAZTLH010000229.1:0-5041 GCA_964614335.1 uncultured Gammaproteobacteria bacterium | reverse complement strand
ATCGTATACTATTGAATATATTGAATCTAATGTTCGTAGAAATAATGCCCAACTGACTTAAAAACAGCCAGAAAACACCGTATTTCATGGTCCTGTCGGTAGGAACTGATATAGTGTATTCATTATCTGGTGGCTCCGGCTAACGCAGAATTTTCCGACTGGTTTTTAGCTCGATGGTCATTAGGCCAACTGACTCAAAAAATAGCCAACAAATTTTTCGTTTCATAACCTGTCGGGAGCTCCTGTTCATTATCTTTCAGCCAATATGATCAGACTTGAACAATAACGTCATTCCCGCGCAGGCGGGAATCCAGGATGGGCAATAAATTAAACTGTAACCCGTGTCTCTGGTCTCCGCAGGGATAACAGGGGAGTAGACAGCCTCCTAGGTTGAGTGATGAATTAATTCGGCCAGTCTACGTATTCCTTCCGGGATCTTTTCTGTCGAAATCGAGGAGTAGCCAAGCCGAAAATAGTTTGTTGGTGCCGGTTCGTTTTTGAAATAGATATTTCCTGGCTCGATCAGAATACCCTGTTCCGCTGCACGCTGTTGCAGTTCCCTGGCATCCAGCCCTGCTGGCCCCTTGACCCAGTAGGCGGTGCCGCCGAACGTAGGGATGTTGCTGGTATCTGGCAGGAACTGATCGAGTGCCTCCCCCATGGCCTGCCATCTGGACTGATAGGATACGCTGAGACGATGCAGTAAGGAGTCGAAGTGTCCCATGGCAAGAAACAATGCAACCGTGCGCTGATTATTTGAGGGTGGATGCCGAATCATCAGTCTTCGTAAGGCCCGTGCCTCCCGAATCAGTTCTGCAGGTCCAACCATATAGCCGATACGTAATCCGGGTGACAGGGTTTTAGACAAACTGCCGATATAGATCACTCGATGATGTTCATCCAGACTCTTCAGTGCCGGTGAAGGCTGGCCTTCAAAATTAATCTCGCTTTCGTAATCATCCTCAATCAGCAACATATTATTATTGACAGCCTCTTTGAGTAATCTTTTCCGGCGTTCGACCGGCATGGTGACCGTTGTGGGATATTGATGACTTGGCGTCACATAGAGGTATTGACAGCGCATCAGATCAGGGCCGAGGATCAAGCCATTTTTGTCGATTGGCAAGGGGATGATGTGACTGGTTTTGAGAGAGAAGATATTTCTGGCATCCACATAACCCGGATCTTCGATGCCTATGCGGGTATCCGCCGAGAGCAACAGTTGAGACAATAGATACAGTGCCTGTTGTGCACCCATGGTGATCAGGATTTCATCCTTATCAGCCCACACACCACGTCGTGGCAGAACCCGACTCTGTATCTGTTGTACCAATTGGGGGTCATCTTCATCAAAATGATCAGGTGCAGCATGCTGGATCCCTGCCACGCTCAGTGATTGCCGACAGCATTCACGCCAATCAGCTATCGGAAACAGTTTCGGATCGGACTGTCCGTAGATAAAAGGATAAGGATAACGCGCCCAGTCCGGAGGTTTGACAATATTCTGTTGCTGTGAAACCCGGCACTTGAGGTGTTGGTCGAGTTTGGGTTGATGAGAGTCTTTTGAACTCGACTGCAGATGTCTGTCGACACGACCTGTCAGCATGGTCTGATTGACAAAATAGCCACTGCGTTCTTTAGAAAGCAGATAGCCTTCATCAATCAATTGCTGGTAGGCGAGGACGACGGTATTGCGGGCAATCCCCAATAGTTTGGCCAACTCTCTCGATGATGGCAGGGGTGTTGTTGCAGGTATTTTGTCATCGAGGATTGCCGAGACAATCATTTCACGCAGTTGGCGTTGCAGACCCAGCTTGTGGGTAGTGGACAACCTGAAAAGTTGGTTCCACATGATCTTTTTTAATCGTCCAGTCATATACGGCTCTTGATTCTAGCAATGCAACATAATACGCAGCGTACGATCAAACGGCAGTTGATCGACATTACGTAATTTTACAATCTATGGTTATCCCTGACAGAACTCCATGCCGAAAAAATTCTCAGCCAGAACAGTCTCAAAGATTCATATTGTATCCACAGTGTACACTTTGGCATCATAATTATCGAATAACTGGTTCTATGACTGTTGGCTAAAGCTCAGTAGTTTCAAGGGCCGGTACCAGGCGCTGCCACAGGCCACACCCGGTGAATAATCTGTGGTATGGCTTGCCCTGATCAACACAGATAATTATCGCCTGAATATATTCTAATGACAGCATTCACAGAGGAGTGTAAGCATGAAAGCAGACAGCAATGAATCCGTAACAGCCAGGGCAGTGTCCTCAGATCGGGCACATGCCTGGCACCACTTGACCCAACACAAACCCTTTGAAGAAAATGATCCGATGATGATTGTCGAAGGCAAGGGTATGCGTATCAAGGATGCCAATGGCAGGGAATACCTGGATGCAGTCTCCGGCGGCGTGTGGACGGTAAATGTCGGTTATGGCCGTGAAAGTATTGCCAAGGCAGTGCATGATCAGTTATTAAAACTTTGTTATTTTGCCAATACCGTCGGTAATATTCCGGCCGCACAATTATCAGAAAAACTGATCGAAAAACTGCCCGGTATGAGCAGGATTTACTATTCGAATTCCGGCTCAGAAGCCAATGAAAAGGCCTACAAGATTGTGCGACAGCTGGCTTTTTTTCAGAATGACGGTAAAAAACACAAAATCATCTTCCGTGACCGGGACTACCATGGCACAACGATCGCCGCCTTGAGTTCAACCGGTCAGTTCGAACGTAAAAACCAGTTCGGTCCTTTTCTTGAAGGCTTTGTCGAGTTCCCGAATTGCTGTTGTTATCGCTGCCCTTTTGGCAAGACCTATGGTAACTGTGAAATTGACTGTGCCAGGGCACTGGAAGAGACCATCTTGCGTGAGGGGCCTGATACGGTGGGCAGTGTTGTGCTTGAGCCGATCACTGCCGGTGGTGGTGTGATTCCACCGGTGCCGGAATACCTGCCGATGATTCAGCAGATTTGTCACAAGTATGATGTGCTGCTGCACATCGATGAAGTCGTTTGCGGGCTTGGACGTACGGGCAAATGGTTTGGTCATCAGCATTATGATGTCCAACCTGATATCGTCACCATGGCAAAAGGCGTAGCCAGTGGTTATGCAGCAATTTCCTGCACCGCTACTACAGAGAAAGTATTTAATAATTTCAAGGCGGACCCAAGCGACCGCATGCATTATTTTCGTGATATCAGCACGTTTGGTGGTTGCACAGCCGGACCGGCTGCCGCGTTGGAGACGATTCGTATTCTCGAAGAGGAAAAATTGCTCGAGAATGTGACAGTCATGGGCGAATACCTGCTGGATCGATTGCATCAACTGCAAGACAAATATCCGGTCATTGGAGACGTTCGTGGCAAGGGTTTGTTTGTCGGTGTAGAGCTGGTTCAGGATTGCACGACTAAAACACCATTTACTGAGACTATGACCGCCGCCATTGTGGCTCACTGTATGCAACAGGGTGTAATTATCGGTCGCACCACACGTTGTTTCGAAGAGTTCAATAACACCCTGACATTGAGTCCGGCATTGATCACTGGCAAATCCGAGCTCAACGAAATCGTTTCCGCAATTGATAATGCTCTGGCGGCTCAAGCCTGAAGTATTGCCGGGACAAGTGTTGACAGACTGGTGTTAGTACAGTGGATCTTGCGAACCCCGTTATTCAGCGCATGAACACCCAGGGGATTGTCCGGGAATAGGAGTAGTAGGCTCTCTGTTCTCGGACAGGCACCTAAAAATTCTTGAGTGATCCACATCTTTACAAATGAGGCAAGTTTTCAGGCAGCAAATATAGTTCCAATCCCAACAGACGTGCTTCGGATCATCAGCCGCAGCCACTTCATGACTTGTCGGTCTGAGGCGTAGTCTCGCTACTGATTGGGTGCAATCAACAGCAGCGGCCCTGCCCTGGGGTCCGCTGTATGTTGCTGTACTCGATAGGTCTTGTTGCTCGAGAAGACATTCGCCAGACTGAGAATCGGAACGGCATAATCACTCCTTTTGCGTGTCAGCGTGAGCAAGCCGAGCAGGGAATATTTTTCCTGTACCTCGACAGTCCCGATCAGCAGTTTTGTGGGTCGGTCTTGGCGTTGATACAAGGTTGGCCATAAACGCAGTACCCAGCGTTTGTTGTTGACGATTTTATAGAGTCGAGCCTTTTCAATGCGTCCCTTGAGCATTTTTGGCAAGATTGGCAAGCCTTGCAGCGGTGTATCCGGAGAAAATAGACTCAGGACTCTCTTGAGATCGTTGGCTGGCGCCGGTTGCCAGCCCGCGTTCAGCAAAAACTGTTTTAATGGCTCGACCGCCATGGCAGCTTGTATGTTCAACGGCTCAATTTTGTCACCCTCAAGATTATGCCGCCATAAAGGTAAATCCTGCCACCGCTCCTGCAGCCAGTCCTGAACCGTAAGTGTCTGAACTTGCGCTTGGTTGCTGTATTTCATAAGGTCGGTATTGTAGTTTTGTTGGCTGTGCCACCCTCCAGCCAGGATCAGTGTCGATACTATGACCAGACCAAGTCTTCGGACAGGTATGGTGACTCCCGGGTTTTTGAAATAGAGCAGACCCATTAGTGAAACCCAGATAGTTCCGATAAAGAGCCCGCCGAGGACATCAGTAAACCAGTGGGCACCGAGATAAATACGGGACAGGGCAACCGCGAGCACCATCAGAAGAGAGCTTGAGACCACAGTCCAGCGTTTTATGCCCGTCAGTGATCGTGTAATCAGCAGTGTCGTAAAGCCAAACAGGATTACGGTCATGGTAGTGTGCCCGCTGGGGAAACTGAAGGACGAACTGCCTGTCTCTTATACACGTCGCCGAGCCAGCGAGACCAAGGCGCATCACGCATGCCGTCTTCTGCTAGAAAAAATAAAAAAATCAACAGACAGATGCATACCAACAGACGCACAAACGAGAAAACACAGAGTGCAAAATGAATAAAAACTATCGAACACAACACACAATCAAGAACGACAAATGACAAAATATACACCGAGCAATACACTACGATAACA
>CAZTLH010000228.1:0-5057 GCA_964614335.1 uncultured Gammaproteobacteria bacterium | reverse complement strand
TTTGCGGTTGGCCCAGCGCCGGGCTTTTTTTTTACCAGGCTGTGCCCTGCCTTGACTACTTCCACATTGATTTGTTCCAGAATTTCTGGCGTAAATTTTGTCTAATAATTCTTTGTTGACTGCTTTAGATCGGATCACCAAGAACGTAAAGAGGAGAGCAGAAAATCAAAGTGAATGGTCTCTGGATTAGGAAATTCGACAGAATATCATGATTTAATATGACGTATAATCAAATACTTAAAAATTTGTTATTCAAGAGCCAGTTGGCTAATTATGGCCATCGAGCGAGAAAACAGTCAGCAAATCCTTGGCTAGCGGGAGCTCCTGGTTATTTATGGACAGCAAGCCGCACGCTGTTTTCCAGTCTGTGGCGAATGGACACAATCTGGTAAAATCAGATGGCTATGACTGATCCCAAAAATCCACTATCAAAACGACTGCCAGCCACCATCGAGTGGCGTGATGACAAGCTTTATCTGCTTGATCAAACCCGGTTACCGGGCACGATACAAATCGAACGACAGACTTCAGTGGAGCAGGTCCGGGCTTCAATCAAGGCCCTGAAAGTACGTGGTGCACCGGCTATCGGGGTTGCTGCTGCCTATGGTTTATGTCTGGCCATGCAGTCCTGTCGTCAGTTGTCGGTTACGGAATTTCGCGAACAATTGACAGTTCAGGCCCGTTATCTCGACAGTGCCCGCCCAACCGCGGTCAATCTGGGCTGGGCGCTGCGGCGTCTGCAACAGCGGCTGCAGGACCGTACCGACCTGACGACCGGTGAGCTCTATGCCCTGCTGGTCGACGAGGCGCAAAAAATTCATGCCCAGGATCGTGATCTGTGTCAGGCCATGGGTGACTATGGTGCACCATTGATCCAGGAAGGCATGGGTGTTTTGACCCATTGCAATGCCGGTGCATTGGCTACCACCGGTTTGGGCACAGCCACTGCACCGATGTATATCGCTCACCAGCTGGGTCGGCGCTTTATGGTCTATGCTGATGAAACACGGCCCTTGTTACAGGGTGCTCGTCTGACCAGCTGGGAGTTGCAACAAGCCGGCCTGGAGGTGACCCTGATTACCGACAATATGGCCGCCAGCATGATGGCCGAAGGTCGTATCGATCTGGTCATCGTCGGTACCGACCGGGTGGCTGCGAATGGTGATGTTGCCAATAAAATAGGCACCCTGGGTGTAGCGATTCTTGCCAGTCACTTTGGCCTGCCTTTTTATGTCGCCTGCCCCTCTTCGACCATTGATCTGGAGACTGAATGCGGGACCAGTATTCCGATCGAGGAGCGTACAGCCGGGGAAGTGACACATATCGGCCAGCAGGGGATCGCGCCGGAGGGTATCGCTGTGCGAAATCCGGCCTTTGATATCACACCGGCCGGGTTGGTGACAGGGCTTATTACCGAGCGGGGTATTGTCTATCCACCCTACGGTCGTGCCCTGCAGCAATTATTCGGCTGAGTTAGGGCAAACGATAGGCTCCCAGGTTATCGTCTCGCTTCAGATCGTTTTTGACGCCAGTCATTGATCGCGGGAAGCAACAAAAATAATACCGCCAGAATCAGCAAGCCGAGGGTGATGGGGCGTTGCCAGATAAAATCCAGACCGTGGGCCTTGCGGATTGCCCGGCCGAGATTATCCTCCATCATGCCACCGAGAATAAAACCGATAATTAATGGGGGCAGGGGAAAGTTGGCGAATCTGAGAATGGTAGCAAACACCCCGAAGCCGGTCATCATCAGCAGCTCGGTCGCATTGTTCTGACCGATATAGGCACCGATCAAGGCAAAGAACAGCACAAAGGGCACCAGATAAGTGCGTGGTACTGCCAGTAGCTTGGCGATATAGGGAATCAATGGCAGATTCAGGATTAATAACACCAGATTACCAATATACATCGAAACAATGACCGACCAGAAGATTTCCGGGTGTTCGGTGATCAAGCGTGGGCCGGGATTTACATTCAGCGCTATCAGGGCACCCAGTAGAATTGCGGTGGTTCCGGAGCCCGGTATACCCAGTGTCAACAGCGGTACGAAGGAGCCGGTGCATGCGGCATTATTGGCCGTCTCCGGTGCGGCCAGACCTTTGATAGAGCCATGGCCAAATTTTCCCCGATCCTTGCCGGCCAGATTGCGCTCCATGGCATAACCCAGAAATGAGGCAATGGTGGCACCGGCACCAGGCATGACACCAATGAGAAATCCGACGATGGACTGGCGGCCGATGACCGGCGCAATGGTACGCGCTTCCTCGCGACTGATTCGCAAATTACCGATACTTTGACCCGGGCCATTTTTACCACCACTACGTGATGGATCAAAGACCAGAAAGAGTGCTTCAGGGATTGCGAAAAGTCCCATCACCAGGGTCACAAAATAAATACCCGATTGCAGGTCCATGATCCCGAGGGTAAAACGTGGGGCGTTGTGCAGGGCACTCTCACCCACAGTCGCCAGCATCAGACCAATCACGGCCATCAACAGTGCCTTGAGAACCTGACCCTTGCCGGCAAAGGCGGCGATAGCGGTCAGACCAAAGACCATTAAGGCAAAATAGTCGGCAGAGTGAAACAACAGTGCGATCCGAGCCAGCATGGGGGCAAAAATAACCAGCAGTATGGCCCCGATGGTACCACCGGCAAACGAGGCAATCGCAGCGATAGTCAGCGCCTTGCCAGCCTGACCCTGGCATGCCAACGGATAACCGTCAAATGAAGTTGCGACGGTGCCGGCGACACCCGGTGCATTGATCAGAATTGAGGAGGTGGAACCACCGAAGATCGCACCGTAATAGATACCAGAGAGTAAAATTAGCCCCGCAGCCGGATCACCAAGCTTGATGGCTACCGGTATCATGATCGCGATAATCGACATGGGCCCTAGACCAGGTAACATACCGATGAAGGTACCTACCAGCACTCCTGCCACGACCATCAGCAGATTGCCAAGTGACATGGCAGTTTGCAAACCGAGCAGCAAGCCTTCCAGCATCGTATTCAGCCTGTCCCCAGCGGCCAGGGGTTGAGATATATTCCCAGCAATTGCTGGGTCACATACCAGATGGTGAAGGTGGTAATAAGTGCCACCGGCAGCAGGATATAAAACTTGCGTTCGCCCAACACCACACTGCCAATGACCAGAAAAGAGCCAGTCGTTAGAATGAATCCCAGTGGTCGCAGTGTCAGGGCATAGACGATCATCAGCACGACCAGCAGAATCGGTCGTAACCAGTCACGTTCGGCTCCCATTGCCGGTGCACTGTCTGTAGTATCTGCATCGTTAGGATGCCCTGGCTGTAGCAATACAGCCAGGGATAGAATGATGCCCAAAACCGACAGGCCCATGGGTAAGGTATTGGGCTTGAAGGGCATATGCCGTTCGAATGGCAACAGCGTGTAATTCCACGACAGCCAGGCATAACCACAGCAGAACACCAGGAACGCGAGTGCTACCAGACGCTCAAGACGCGGCATCAGCAATCTCTGGCAGCACTGTGACAATGCAGCAAAACAGTTTGTCTGGCTTTATAGAAAACCGAGTTCTTTCATCAGTGATTTGATGACTTTTTCCTGATTCTCCAAAAAGGCTGTGAACTTGTCGCCGGGGTTGTAGATATTGACCCATCCATTGCGGGCTCTGACCTTTTCCCACTGTGGTGTTTTGTACATGGCACCAAGGGCCTTGATAAAAGCCGTGCGTTTGGCAGCAGGTAAACCCGGTGCGGCGAAAAAACCACGCCAGTTAACAAAAGTGGCATCTACACCCTGCTCTTTCAGGGTCGGGACATCCGGGGCATCGGCAAGACGTTTCTCGGCGGTCATCGCCAGAACACGGATCTGTCCGGCCTTGGCCAACTCCAGTGCTTCACCCAGACCGGTTGATAAGGCGTCCGATTCGCCAGATAACAACGAGGCCATGGCTTTGCCGCCGGCATCAAAGGGCAGGTATGTCACTTTTGTCGGGTCAGCACCGGCTGCCTTAAAGGCCATGGCTACGACCAGGTGATCCATCCCACCGGGTACACTGCCACCGGCGATGGCGAGATCCTCTGGATTCTTTTTGTAGATTGCCACCAGATCTGCGAAGGACTTGATTGGACTGTCGGCTTTTACAACCAATGCGGCATAATCACCAATCACACCGGCGACCATGGTCAAGTCACGAAAACTCTGTGGAAAGCGCTTGGTCAGTGAGCGGATGACAATGGGTGTGGAGTTGACCATCAAGGTGTCATAGTTGCTGGCCGCATTTTCGATCAAATAGCCAATTGCCTTGCCGCCACCACCACCGGACATATTTTCGTAGCTGGCTGAACCCACCAATCCGGCACCGGTTAATGCTTCACCGGTGCCACGGGCTGTGCCATCCCAGCCACCACCAGCACCGCCGGGGATCAGAAAGTGAATGCTGTCGACCATTGGCGCCGCACCGGCGGCAGAAGCCAGCAGGGTCAATCCGGCAACACTGCCGAGTAACTTGTGAAACAAGGATATTTTATTCATAACGCCCCCATAGTTTGTTGCAGGACACGAAAGGCTTCCCACAGGTTATGTGCTACGGGGCATCCGTAAATTTCCGAAGCCAAAAAAACTGGCCAAAATGCGTCCACAGCACGCTCTTACAAAATTCAGATGGCACTTTCAGAAAAGACTCTGCTGACAATGTAATCATACACCAGTACTACTGTTTTGTGGGTTAGTGCAAGGTAACTTTTTGCTCCTAGTCGACCAGCCCCGGAAGAAAATCCTTGAATGTGTGGCGCATAAATGCATCGACCGAGTCCGGGCGGGAGTGGATGTCCAGCTGTAATGACCAGGTCATCCCGGTCAGCAGATGAGATGAATACTGGCGTGCCAATCGACCGGTGATCGCTTGCATTTGATCTTTTTGTAGCCGCTGTCGTGCTGCCGGCGGAGCCTCGCCGGCAATACAGGCATATAATGTTGCTCCAATGGCATACAAATCAGTCCATGGCCCCATTTCACCTTGCTGATATTGCTCCGGGGCGCTGTAACCCGAGGTGATCGGTTGCATACCGGAACAA
>CAZTLH010000227.1:0-5073 GCA_964614335.1 uncultured Gammaproteobacteria bacterium | reverse complement strand
TTTATACATAAAACCCTCACCACCGTATTGATTGCCGCTATATCTTCAGATAAGTGTATACCAAGGGTTTTCATTAAATCAAGTTTCTGGCGGCCAACGACAAGCAGTTCACTTCTCCAACGCTTGCGAGCGTATCTTCCGGGGGCTAAGCCCCTCTTGAGATAGTGATTGTATATAACGATTTCGCTGATATCGCAGGTATCGATTAAACGCATTCGCAAACGAAGATTGCCATAGTCCTGGCCACTCTCACGATCCATGCGTTCCCACATTTCCAAAAACAAAGAAGGGCCCATCAGCTCGGCGATACTCAACCGTAGCATAAACAGGCCATGTTACTTTGATTGTTCCAAATCAGGCATTGTTGAGAGAGCCTCACGGCTATTTACAGCTTTCATTATTTGTTATAGTCTGCTGCCTCGGTAGCATTTAGATGATCGGATTATGAATTGGGATTTGTGGGTGATTTTTTTATTTGCTGCCATTGGACTTTCTCTGACTCCAGGCCCTAACGGTCTACTTTCGCTTAATCACGGCCTGCGGTTTGGAGTGGGTAATGCGGTTTACACGGTTGCCGGGGGATGTGCAGGGTTCCTGGTGTTGATTGCTATCTCTATGGCCGGCTTGGGTGTGCTGCTTGCCACATCAGAAACTGCATTCACAATCGTCAAATGGATCGGAGCTGGTTATCTGATCTATCTTGGGGTTAAAACATGGCAAGCACCGCCGCTAACAGCTTGTGATACTTTCTCCAAAAAAAGCAATAAAACACAGTCTCGAAAAAAACTTTTCTTGCAGGGATTTCATGTGGCTATTTCTAATCCCAAAGCATTGATTTTTTATGCTGCATTTCTACCACATTTCATTGACCCAGTTGCCAACTGGATGATCGAGTTTATAATCATAGGTGGCACTGTTGTAACAGTCGAGTTTATCTATGAATGGATGCTCGCCAGCACAGCGCAAGGCCTCTCTTCCTGGCTGGGTGCCAACGGTCGCTGGTTCAACCGATTCACAGGTGCAATATTTATCGGTATAGGAAGCGTCATGACCACACTAAATCGAAGTTGATGGTTGGGCAATGCTGTAAAAGCCCAAAGCGCTATAAGCACCAGATTATCCTGTCTGATTTGAATTATTTCTCTTGGACAGAATCGTTAGGTGTCATTAATGATCGTGCCACCAACTCCAGACCACGCTCTTGAACGGGCATTAAGCACCAGTGCTGTATCGGCCTTTGCTCCCTTATGTGACTGAACGCATCATACAAGCTAGAATTCCATCGTTCCCTGTTATTCCATGATGGGGTGCCGCAAGGTGGCATGAGACGCTCGAATACACCGGTATATATTGAGGCTATCATGCGTCACCTCGATTTCATACATCTGACGACATGTCATACAATCCCCGTTTACTGATTACTGACTTATTACTAATGTGATTTTCTAGGTATCAATGTCAGGTTTCGTGGTTTGTGCTCTGTTTTATGCTCTGTTTTATGCTCTGTTTTATGTGCTGGTGATTCATGATGATGGCGAGGGAATATTCCATAAAATCACAAAACAACTGAAGCTGTGTGATGAACGTCATGCGGTGCTGGAATTGGCCAAAGGGAAATTTACAACAGATCCGAAGAACCACACCGGTGAGGGCATCTTTTTTAGTTCAAGGATGTTTGACGATTTCGCCATTTTATCCGGAACAGTTTATTTTACTCATGACACCCATAACCCTAGCGACTGAATAATGGAACAAAGGGAGCCTGTCAATGGAACGGCTGTATACATGAAACTGGCAAATAACTCGCCACGCAAAGACAGAGAGGTGTTTGATGACTATACAACAGCTGACGACTTCGGCTTTACAAAAACCGTGGTGCCGGTGTCCCTGGCAGAATACGGAGATGACAGGCTGGTCTCTCGTTCACAAGCAAAACGACTCATGACAGGTCTTGATCAATTCAAAACAGTAATCTTTGACTTCAAAGACGTCGAGACGATTGGCCAGGCCTTTGCGGATGAGGTGTTTCGGGTGTTCCATAATCACAACCCGGATGTAGTTGTCAAACACAGCAATGCCAATCCACAAGTCAGGCAGAAGATCAATCGAGTCACGGGAAAGAAATAGGAACCTGTCCGAGATTGCGGGCAAAAAACAACAGCCTTAAAGTAAAAACTCGGATCAGTAATCAGATTTTTGCTCTTTTCAGGATTCCGGTTAATACGTTTCTCGGTGTATTTATCCTATTAAGTGTGCCTTTTGCATTCAATACCAGGTGCCCCACAACCCCTGCCCTTTTTGAAATATTATTTTTGTCTGATATACATTAACAACAGTGAAATGAGGAGTAAAATGGATCACCAATCCCGGTGGCCTGCCCGCCCTGGCAATTTTGGGAACACATCATCGCTCGTTGCAGTCAAATCACCCATTGATCAAGAGATAGGAAATCGATGAAACTTGATGCCGACTCGCTGCAGAACATGAAGCAGCGGCAAGCCATAGCCATGTTGACCGCCTACACCTGTCCGGTTGCTCGATGTCTGGAGCAGGCCGGTATCCCGGTGCTGCTGGTCGGAGACTCGGTTGCAATGACCGAAATGGGCTTGCCCAGCACACGTGAAATGACCGTCGAACATATGGCTTATCATATTGGCGCCGTTCGAAGAGGTGCTCCAAACACCCATATTATCGGCGACATGCCCTATAACAGTGATCGTGACCCGATGTCTGCACTGAAAAATGCTCGGCGATTACTGCAAGCCGGCGCCGACAGCATCAAACTGGAAGGTCCAAAGTTTGCGGTCATTTCCCACCTGGTTGAGAACGGTATCGCCGTTGTTGGCCATACCGGGCTGACACCACAGACTGCCACAGACTTTCACAAGGTTGGTAAAACCGATCTCGAGGCTGATCGAGTTTATGAAGAGGCACTGGGAATCGAAGAAGCCGGTGCTTTCCTGTTGGTGCTTGAACATATCCCGACCTCACTGGCGGCCAGAATCACCGCTTCGGTTAAAATTCCCACCATCGGTATCGGTGCCGGCGCCGAATGTGACGGTCAGGTACTGGTCATCAATGATGCCATGGGTCTGGGGGATAAATGGCCACCGTTTTCAAAACAATACGCCCACATCAGCCCCATCATTGAGCAGGTAGCCAAGGATTTCGCAGTCGAAGTGGCACAGAATACATTGCATCACCAGCCATGAGTATTGGCTCCGATTATCTTGCACTGTCAAAGCGTATCCTGGCTTTGCCCGATATCCCAGGGCTGGCACGACTCTATTTCCCACCGATCCCTGAGACGGCTACAGAGCCTGCCACGGTGGATGAGTCTTCGAGAAATAAAGAAGACGATTTCGGCTTCGTTATTTTGCAAGATGGCAGCGCTGGCCCGTTTTATACCAGCTTCGGTGACAGTCTCGAATACCTTCATCAGCATTATCCTCCAGATCGGCAAACCCAAGTGACTCTCTCGCAACTGCTCGAGGGTTTTACCGACTCAACCCATGACCATCGAGCCCTGGCTCTCGGTGCTTTCAACGCCATCAGTCAACATCTGATGCGTCGTGGAGGCTACCAGCCACCCGATACAATAAACAGCGCGGGTCTGGAGCAGCTGCAAGCTGGAGAGCGAATCGGCATGGTGGGTTACTTCGGACCTTTGGTCAACAAGTTGCTGGCCAGAGGCCTGCAGATCCAGGTTATCGAAAAGAATCCGCAACGAGGTGAGCCACAACCGGGACTACTGCTTTCCACCCACCCCGAAGATCTTGCCGGCTGCCAACAAATTCTTTGTACCGCCTCGGTGTTGATCAACGATACTCTGGATAAAATACTGCAGGCGGCTCCTGCTACTGCAGCCTGTCATTTGCTCGGGCCCAGTGGCAGTGGTCTGCCCGATATCGCTTTCGCTCATGGTGTAGCCAGTATGGGCGGGATATTTTTCTCCACCACCGACGAACTCGGTCAACGTCTGGATGCCAACCAGCATTGGGGTGATGTCGGAGAAAAATATCAGCTGACCCCGGACAATTACCCTGGTGTCAATCGCTTGCTGGAGCATGCATAGCGAATTATTTATGCCATTCCTTATATCAGCATTATCGAGCAAACGGCCAAGGTATTCAGAGATGAAATATTTAATGGAGACTATTCAGGTGCTGTACTTGAATATCATAGCTCAGTAGACTGGAGTGAAACAGAGGGGAGCCCAGAACCAATTGAACAACACAGACGTTTGACCAGTGAAAATTGGGATGCACCTATTATCGTGACTTCAACAGTTCAACTGTTTGAAAGTTTTATTCGAGCGAGTACAGGTGAAGCGCAAGGATGGAGTATCTGCCCCGCGCAGCTATGCAGATTATGATGTGCAGGTCAATTCCGATTCTCTTCCAAACGGAGTTTCTATCATGGAGGTTTAACAATGCAAACATTAATGGTGCAAGCTCATGTAGATGAGGATGGTCATTTACGTGTTGATGTCCCGACAGATTTGCCGAAAGGGAATATAAAAGCGGTGTTGGTATTGGAGGGCATTGATGATTTGGAATCATGTCATATGCAAACAACTTTACTGAGCCAGCAAGCGTTGGCTGTCGATTGGGAACGACCTGAGGAGGATGAAGCATGGAAACACTTGCAGCCGGTGACGTCGTCCTGATTCCATTTCCGTTCTCTGACCTGAGCAGATCGAAGCTCAGACCCACGGTTGTTTTGGCCGGTGTTGGCAGTAATGATTGGATTATGTGCCAAATTACCAGCAATCCTTATGCGGATCACAAGGCCATTGCGCTGACAGACGAAAGTTTTGCTTCATGATCATTGCAGCATGAGAGTTATGCCAGGCCGGGGAAATTGTTTACCGCGAACCAATCTTTGGTTTCTGCTGTGGTCGGTACACTTGCCCCAGGGACCAGAAAGGAGATTGTTGAGCAGATAGGACGATTATTGCAAGCCAGCTAGCCATGGAAATAGATCGTGCTATCCCGATCTCGGCCCTTCAGCACTACGTTTATTGCCCACGACAGTGTGGTTTGATTCATGTGGCCCAAGTCTGGAGTGAGA
>CAZTLH010000226.1:0-5087 GCA_964614335.1 uncultured Gammaproteobacteria bacterium | reverse complement strand
GTTATATTCCAGATGATATGGCGGCAAAATTACGTAAGAAAGCCGATCAACGACATCTTTCCGTATCAAAGTATCTGGCCAATTTGGTAAAAAATGATATTTCCACACAATGGCCTGAAGGATATTTTGAGGCGGTATTGGGTCAGTGGGAGGGAACACCGCTAAAACGCCCGGACCAGGGTGTTGTTGAAAAACGGGACACATTTAAATAATGTACCTGCTGGACACCAATGTTTGTATTCAATTGCTCAATTATCGCAATACCGCGACGGAACGTCGGTTTCGACAACACACCCCAAACGAAATCCATCTTTGCAGTGTCGTCAAGGCGGAATTATTATTTAGGGCGAGACATAGTCAACATATAGAAGCCAACCTGCAGAGATTGCAGCGCTTTTTCGCTCCATTGGGCAGCTATTTCTTTGATGATTGTGGTGCGGAATATTATGCTCGTTGTCGTCAACAACTGAGTTTGCAAGGAAATCTGATTGGACCTAACGACTTAATGATTGCTGCGATTGCCATGGCCAATGATGCCGTATTGGTTACGTATAATACTCGTGAATTCAGCAGGATACCCGGTCTTCGATACCTGGATTGGGAAATAGGGTAAGGGCATCGGTTGATGCAGATTCCGGTATTCTGATGGCCAAATAACACTTGACGTTTACGTCAACGTAAACCACAATCCAGACTTCCTGTTGTCGCTCCTGTCTATTGAGGTTTACTGATGCCCTCTTCAACAATGAAAAGACCCCTGCGTTTCGTTACTGCGGCCAGTTTGTTTGATGGCCACGATGCCTCCATCAATATCATACGACGTCTACTGCAGTCATTTGGTGTGGAAGTGGTCCACCTCGGTCACAATCGTTCTGTCGATGAAATCGTGCGGGCCGCTATTCAGGAAGATGTACAGGGCATAGCAGTCAGTTCCTATCAGGGTGGTCATATCGAGTTTTTCCACTATATGACAGAGAAACTGACCCAACAGGGTGCGTCAGATATCAAAATCTTCGGTGGCGGCGGTGGGGTCATAGTCCCCGAAGAAATCGCCGAGCTTGAACACAGTGGTGTAGAAAAAATCTATTCGCCCGAAGATGGTCAGAAAATGGGGCTGCAGGGCATGATCAAGGACATGATCGAGCGTTGTATTCCTGATGAAGAATCTGCGGAGCCGACCTCTTTTAATGCAGATATTCCCGAGATGTTGCAATCGGGTCGAGACTTCGATCTGGCGCGTGTTCTCAGTGCCATCGAAAACAATGAGCTTGATTCTGCCCAAACACAGCAACTCACAGTACTTCAACCAGCGCGGTCAGTCGCGGTACTCGGAATCACCGGCACCGGTGGTGCGGGCAAATCATCGTTAACGGATGAGTTGATACAGCGGTGGTTGATGGATTATGGCGAACAACTGCGTATTGCCATTATTGCGGTCGACCCATCCCGCCGAAAATCGGGTGGGGCCTTGCTCGGAGACCGTATTCGCATGAATGCCATCGATGTGCCGAATGTATTCATGCGCTCGGTCGCTACCCGTGGTGCGGCTTCGGAAGTGCCGGACTATATTACCGGAATGATCCAGGCCGTTAAAGTAGCAGGTTACCAGCTGGTTATTGTTGAAACCCCGGGCATCGGCCAGGCCGATGCCGGCGTGGTATCGATGGTCGACACCTCCCTCTATGTCATGACACCGGAATTTGGTGCAGCCAGCCAGCTGGAAAAAATCGACATGCTGGATTTTGCCGATGTTGTCGCGATCAATAAATTTGACCGTCGCGGCGCAGAAGACGCGCTGCGTGATGTCAAAAAACAACTCCAGCGCAATCGCAATGCCTTTGACAGGTCCTGGGAGGAAATGCCGGTCTTCGGATCTATGGCTTCACATTTTAATGATGCCGGTGTAACCGGTTTGTATCTGTATTTGACTACAGCTCTAGAGGCCGAACAACTGCCTGAGAGTACCGGGAGAGTAGCCAGGGCATTGCAACAGGCTGCGCCCCCCTTAACTCTGGTGCCAGCCGTCAGGCAACGTTACCTTGCAGAAATAGCTAATGTTATCAGAGACTATCATCAATATGTTGATGAGCAATCTAGTATCGCATCTGATCAAAACGCACTACAACGCAGCTTGCAGCTGCTCGAGAGTGACGAGCCCGGTGTAGAAGCATTGCAAAAACTGCTGCAAAAATTCTCGGAAAAATTATCGCCACAGTCACAACAGCTGCTGCAACAATGGCCAGAGCGGGTAGCCCGTTATCAACAGGATGAATATATCATCGGTGAAGGCGACCGGGCGAAATCTATCCCCTTGACCCGCAAATCCTTGTCCGGTTCTGCCATTCCCAGGATTGCCTTGCCGGGTTATCGTCATGCCGGTGATATTCTGCGTTGGTTACTGAGGGAAAATCTTCCCGGCAGCTTTCCATTCACCGCCGGGGTGTTCCCGTTCAAGCGTCCGGAAGAAGAACCTACCCGGATGTTTGCCGGCGAAGGTGATGCATTCCGCACCAATGAACGCTTCAAATACCTGTCACGTCACTCCGAGGCCAAACGTCTTTCTACTGCCTTTGATTCGGTCACCCTGTATGGCTCGGACCCTGCTGCACGCCCGGACATCTATGGCAAGGTGGGCAATTCCGGGGTTTCCATTGCGACCCTCGATGACATGAAAGTCCTGTATTCAGGCTTTGATCTTTGTGATCCAAAAACCTCGGTATCGATGACCATCAACGGCCCTGCACCGACGGTACTGGCCATGTTTATGAATGTAGCGATCGATCAACAGGTCGATAAATTTTATCAACGCGAGCAGCATCAACCCGATGATCAGGAATATACCCAAATCAAGGATTGGACCCTGCAACATGTTCGCGGCACTGTACAGGCAGATATCCTGAAGGAAGATCAGGGCCAGAACACCTGTCTGTTTTCAACCGAGTTCAGTCTGCGTTTGATGGGGGATGTCCAGCAGTATTTCGTCCTCAAACAGGTCCATCATTTCTATTCAGTTTCCATCTCCGGCTATCATATTGCCGAAGCAGGGGCCAATCCCATTACCCAGCTGGCCCTGACCCTGGCCAATGGTTTTACCTATGTCGAATCCTATCTCGCCCGTGGCATGGCGATCGATGATTTCGCACCAAATCTGTCGTTCTTTTTCTCCAATGGCATGGACCCTGAATACAGTGTACTGGGCCGGGTAGCAAGGAGGATCTGGGCGGTGACCATGCGTCAGCGCTATGGGGCCAATCTGCGTAGTCAAAAACTCAAATACCATATCCAGACATCCGGGCGCTCCCTACATGCCCAGGAAATGAACTTCAATGATATCCGCACCACCTTGCAGGCCCTGATCGCGATCTATGATAACTGCAACAGCCTCCACACCAATGCTCATGATGAAGCGGTGACCACACCGACTGAAGATTCCGTACGCCAAGCGCTGGCCATTCAACTGATCATTAACCGGGAATGGGGCCTTGCCCGCAATGAAAATCCCAATCAGGGCTCCTTTATCATTGAACAGCTAACGGATCTTGTTGAAGAAGCCGTCATGCAGGAGTTCGAGCGAATCTCCGAACGCGGTGGTGTCCTCGGCGCCATGGAAACCGGCTATCAGCGCGGCAAGATACAGGACGAATCCCTGTATTATGAACAGCAAAAACATGATGGCAGTCTACCCATTATCGGAGTGAACTGTTTTCTCTCCGGCAAGGACGAAGCGGCCGGTACGGTTGAACTGGCACGTTCTACTACAGACGAAAAAGAACGGCAAATCCAGCGTTTAAAGGATTTTCAACAACGTCACAACGAACAGGCCGGGCCCGCTATTGAACGTTTGCAACAGGCGGCCCTGCATAACCGCAATGTATTTGAAGTCCTGATGGATGCCGCCCGTTATTGTTCACTCGGTCAGATCACCCAGGCTTTGTTCGAGGTCGGCGGAAAATACCGTCGCAGCATGTGATTATGATCTAGGAGGCTGTCCGAGAAGTTTCCGCTAGCCAAGGATTCGCTGACTGTTTTCTCGCTCGATGACATTAGATGTCCAATTGAATCAAAAGCAGCCAACAAGTCCTCGTTATTGAAATTCTGGCGGGAGCTCCTGATGATTTTCGGACCACAGCCACGGCCTCGTCTGCGACCTGTCTGGTCGATTGTCCAGTCAGCGTGCAGGCTTTGTCGGCATTACTGGCGTAATAGCTGAATGTCAATACCCAGCTTCAATTTTCCCCATACCCTGTCGCGCCGTCTTCTGCGCAACCTCACTCCAGTTCACTGAGCTGATACAACTGTCATCGATCAGAGTCTGAACTGTTTTCCAGCCGGGTTCCTTGTGCAGATATGCCAGTAACGCAGAAGCATCGAGCACCGGATTCATCCCTGATTCTCGATTTTGGCTGCAGTTTTTCGTTCTGATATCAGTTCTTCCACGAGACTGACTTCTTTGGGGATGTGGGCAAACATCTCCCATAGGCGTGACTCGATGGCTTCCCTGCGTTCAAGTACCAGACTATCTCCCACCTTGCGAGCGACCAGACAATCCCCCTGGGTTAAATTCAGCGCCTTACGCAAGTTTGCCGGTATCACCAAACGACCCTGTGCGCCAAGTTGTACTTCATTGAATAGTTCAGAATGTGCCATATTTATAATTCTATGCCATGAATAAATTTAAGTGGTAATTATATCATAATGTGACATTTCAATATGACTCGTGGAAGATTGAAGGCCAACAGAATTCTTGCCTACCCAACGGTGGCAGAGTTCGTTACCATTGCTTGCCAGTGATTCCAGTAATCCTTCAGGGAGTGTGTAATGCCATTGTCATCTGAAACTACGCCGGACCCGGCCACACCGCAGCCGCGGGTGGCCTTGTTTGCGACCTGCCTGGTCGATCTGTTTCGGCCGGCAGTGGGCTTCGCCAGTGCCCGTTTGCTAGAGGCAGCCGGCTGCATCGTGGAGGTACCGGAAGGGCAGACCTGCTGTGGTCAACCGGCATTCAACAGCGGGGATAATGCTTCTGCCAAGAAGATTGCACGACAACTGATTACCGTCTTGGTCCCCTACGATTATGTGGTCGCGCC
>CAZTLH010000225.1:0-5091 GCA_964614335.1 uncultured Gammaproteobacteria bacterium | reverse complement strand
TTCAACCTTTACAGAGAAAATTTCGATGTTGTGTAAGTTGTGCTGAGTCTTATGGCTAATCAGGAAAAATAATGGTCTAGGGCCCACTCCTGTAACAGGCTCAGGAGAAACACATGGCAATAGACATAATCTTACGGAGACAGGAGGTGGTAAAACAGGCAGTACTGGTACTATTGATAATCTTCACGGCCAGCACGGTCTTGTTATAGAATTTCTAGTGGGTGTTCCTGGCTGTTAATCCACCGCGAGTAATTCAACCTCGAAGATGAGTGTTGCATTTGGCGGGATTACACCACCGGCACCGCGACTTCCGTATGCCAGTTGCGATGGAATCGTCAGTTTTCGTTGCCCGCCTGTTTGCATGCCGGCAACCCCTTCATCCCATCCGGAGATGACCTCTCCCGCCCCAAGACGAAACTGAAAAGGGGTATCCCGGTCCTTGCTGGAATCAAATTTTTGGCCATTTTCCAGCCAGCCAGTGTAATGCACGGTTACCTTGCTGCCACTTTCTGCAATAGTATCCTGTCCTTCGCACAGGGTTTCTATCTTCAGACCGGAGTCTGTCACTCGTACTGTCATTTATGAGTCCTCGTTCGTGAAAAAAATATGTATGGTATTTATGATGTCGCTTCCAGTACAGGCGTATTATCGTCCATCGGAATTTTTCGTTGAAAGCCGAATCGTTCCGCGGCTCGCTCATACACATAGAGTAATGCCGGAACCAGAAACAGCACCATAATGGTCGAAAACATCAGCCCAAATGCAATCGACGTAGCCATTGGGATCAAAAACTGGGCCTGTCTGGATTGTTCGAACAGTAGCGGTGTCAGCCCCCCAATTGTGGTCAGGGAGGTCAGCAGCACGGGTCGCAAACGCATTCGTGTCGCCTCGATCAGAGCCTCACGTGCCGCCTGACCGAGTCGTCGGCGCTCACGGTAGAATACCACCAATATGATCGAATCATTGACCACAATCCCCGACAAACCAAAAAAACCAAACAGGGACAGAATGGTCAGATCCAGATGCATCAAATAATGCCCCCACAACGCACCCACCAGACCAAAAGGGATGATACTCATCACCACCAGCGGCCAGGCATAGGAACTGAATACCCAGGCCAGCACCAGATACATCATGGCCAGGGCATAAAGCATCCCCAAACGTAGATCTCCCAGCGTTTGCTTTTGGTCCGCAGCCCGGCCTTGTAATGAAAAATCGACTCCAAAACGGGACGTCAGTTGCGGTAATGGGCCAGCCTCGAGCTTGGCCAGGATCTGATTGCTGTTATTTGCACTGGAGTCAACATCGCCCTGGACGGTCACTGCCGGTCTATTGTCTGCGCGTCGAATCAAGTCAAAGCCACGGCGTGTTGTGATATGCAAGACATTGGACAACAGCACATTCCCCCCGGTGGCTGTCGTCAACATCAATTGTTCTATACGGCTCAGATAATCACGCTGTGCGGATGGCAATCTGACCCTGACCTCGAGCTCATCATCACCTCTGGGAAAGACCTGTACCAGGTAGCCATCAAAAGCGCTACGTAACTGCCGCGAGACCTGATCGACCGTCAAACCCAGCGCCTGTCCTTGCGGTGTTAATGACATCACCAATTGTTCACGGCCATAGGGCAAGTCATCGGATACAGAAGTCACCCCCTTGATGGCCTTGAGAACAGATTCCAGCTCGGTGGCCGCCGCCTTCAGAGTCCGGGTATCTCCACCCACCAGGCGAATATCAATATCACGACCGGGTGGGCCACCACGACGCTCGAAAATAGACAAACTCTCTATCCCCGGCTCCAGTTGCAGTCGTTTTCTCCAGGCCGCAAGAAATTCCTTGTTTCTGACCTGACGTGAATCAGGTTGGGTCATCTCCACCTGCACCGTGCCGAATACATCACCCTTGCTGCGTTTGTTATCGTCGCGTACCATTTGACCATCGAGCACAATTGCTGTGCTGACCAAATGAGCATTAAACGACTTCTCGGTGGTGTATAGACTGCGTTCCATGCGCAATAAATAATCATGGACCTTTTGTCTGGGAGTGCCGGATACAAAAGCCACACTGCCGTACACACTGGTACCTTCAGGTGTTGGGAAAAAATGAAATTTCAAGCGGCCTCCAACAATCAGACCGATGGAAACAATCAGCAACGCCAGCCCGGCAGCCAGGGTTGTCCAGCGATAATCCAGGCTGTGTGTGATCAAACGGCGAAAAGGACCGTCCCGAAAGCCGTTGAAGATCTCATCCAGACGTTGTCGTGTCGCACTGGGTGTGTAATGGCCAACCTTGGCCAATGAATGATGCAAATGACCCGGCAAAACGAAAAAAGACTCCACTAGTGATGCCAGGATGACACAAACGATAATCAATGGAATATCAAACAGAATGTTGCCGATAATGCCGCCTACCATCATTAACGGCAAGAATGCGCCCACCGTCGTCAAGGATGAAGAAAGCACCGGAGCCAGCATGCGTCGTGCCCCTCCAACCACTGCAGCGAGCGGCGGCTCCCCCATCTGATAATGCGTCAGCGCATCCTCTCCCACCACAATAGCATCATCGACAATGATCCCCAAAGCCATGATCAGGGCAAACAGACTAATCATATTGATCGAACCACCCACCATATAGAGGATCCAGAGGGTTGCCATAAAAGAGACGGGAATCCCGACCGACACCCACCAGGCGACACGGGCATTGAGAAACAAAAACAACATAAACACCACCAGTGCCAAACCCGTAAGACCATTCTTTATCAATAGATTGATACGATCTGCGATCAAGGTCCAGCGCTGGTTATAAGCGATAATCTCCACCCCCTGGGGCAGCACTTGCCTGATTTTCAGCAGCCACTGGTTTTGAATTCTGGCTGATTTGAGACTGTCCCCGGTCTCGCTGCGTTTCAGGTTCAGATCAACAGCAGGGCGCCCTTTGTACCAAACCCGCACTTCACCTTCACGGTCCTGACGCCTGATGGTGGCGATATCACCGAGTCGGGTCTGTCTGCCTTCTGCATCGGTACTGACCGTCAGCTGCTCAAATCCGACCACAGAACGACGCTGCTCAACAAAGCGGAGTTGCCTTGCAGCTTCCTTTCGTCCGGCCACACCCAACGGCACATCTCTCGATGCCTGGGCGGCCTGAGTCCCCAATAAACTGGATGAGGTGCTCATTTCAGCCAGTGTCCGGGCGGGCACCTCAATGGCGATTTCCTGCTTGGGCAAACCGGTAATATCAACTTTGGCAATACCCAGGTCCAGCAACTGCTGTCGAAATCCCTGGGCCAGTGAACGCAGGGTTTCCAGATCGTCACTACCAACCAACAATAATCGGCCGACATTTTCGTGTCTCAAAACACGACTGACAACGGGTGTGTCTGCAGTTGAAGGGATGCCTGAAGTTTGTTCGACCAGGGCCTTGACCTGATCCAGCGCCGTTTGCATATCAGTACCGGGATCAAGTTCGATGACAATGGCCACATGGCCTGTAGCAGAGGTTGAAGTCATGGTTTTGACACCATCAACATTTTGCAGCTCACGTTCCAGCGGTGCCGTAATACCCCGCTCAACATCTTCCGCGCTGGCACCCGTCCAGTTTACATTCACGGTAATAAAATCGAGTGAGAATGTCGGGAAAAACTGGATATTCAAACGATTTAGACCCAGTGTCCCAGCCATGATCAGCATCAGCATCAACAGATTCGCGGCAACCGGATGGCGGGCAAATATTTGCAGAGTGTCTTCACGCACGGCTAATTCACCTCGCCCGTGGAGCCTGGCCAGCGGTCTGTCTGGCTGTACGCACCCGCAAACCATCGATCGCCTGTGGCAGTGGTGTAATCACCAGCTGATCATCATTTTGAAGCTGTTTACCGGACAGAATTACCTCGGTGTGATGTTGTCGTTCCCGCTGCCCCTGCACGATCACATCGACACGTCGCATTCGACCGTCAACCATGCGATAGATCCGGTTACCACCATACACTGCCGCAATCGGCACCACTATAGATCGATCAACCGGCGGTAACCGGATCTGCAATTCCAGAATACGACCGATTGCCAGAATGGGTTGCTGACCGCTAAAGACGAAGAACGCATCGACACCACTACGACCTTTAATGATCTGGGCTGCCGTGCGATCCATTCGCATTGGATATTGTTGACCTTGCCACAGTAAGGACGCCTCTATTGCCCCTTGATGGCCGTAAATTAATGACAAATAGCGCTGTGGTAATTCGGCCCGCAACTGCAAGCCACTGTCAGGCACCAGGCCCAACAAAGGTGTATTTTTGCTGGCACGATCGCCGACCGCTACTTGAACATTCAGAACCCTGCCGGCAAATGGCGCCCTAATTCCGGTATGAGAGAGGTCATCGTTGGCCAGTTTCAGAGCCGCCTGTGCCCGTAGTCGGCGTGCCTCCAGTGCCGCCAGGCTGGACGGGAACGTGGCCAATGTCTGATGGCGACGGATCATGGCCAATTGCTGTTGCACCAGCAGTTTTTTGGCATCGTCAACCCGGGAAACAGCAGCAACTCTTGATTTGGCCAAACGTTGCGCTCGTTCGAGGTTGGTTTGTGCCAAATTCAACAGTAATTTTTCCTGTACCAGTGCCTCCTGATCAGCCTTGTGGTTTTCGTTCAATTGCCGGATCTGTGCCGCCAGTTCGGCAACATCTGCCTGCCGTTGTTCACGAATCAAACGAAAACGGACATCATCAATACCAACCAACAGTTGTTGAGCCTTGATGCGCTGGCCGGTCACGACCTCGACAGACTGTATATCCCCTTCAACTGTTGACTTTAGTTGGGCCACCTGATCGGATATCACCTCACCCAACAACAATAATTCGGGCGCATTCATGCCCAATGTGATTTTTTTCGTCGTAACATTCCAGACCCGTTCGACAACCGCTGCATGGCTTCGTGGTGTTTTACTTTTTTTAAAATACAGAAATCCTGCGATGGCAGCAGCCAGCAGGGCAAGTGGAATAATCAGTTTTAGAATACGCTTCAATATCCGGCTCTCTATTGAGTTCAACTAATTTGAAAGGTCGTTGAAAAACTCTCATCTGACACGGCTATATTA
>CAZTLH010000224.1:0-5113 GCA_964614335.1 uncultured Gammaproteobacteria bacterium | reverse complement strand
GAATTTACACTCATACCGTTTGAGATATCTTAAATTTCGTTTAACTCTGACAGCTTTTCAACTGAATCAATTACCAGTTTTTTATTTGCAGGGTATTGGTTGAACAATTTTTCCTGTTTTGAATTCAACGCTGAATAGAATTTTGACTCAATCAATATTTTATCGTCAGTATAGAAGTCAATTTCTATTGTATTTTCATACAGGTAATAGAGTGTTTTTTTATTTCTCAGGAGTAAGTAGATGTAATTCTCAAAATAACTTCCAAGGTCTCGCTCCCCCATGAACATATATTTAATGCCTAAATCTGAAGCATATATCTTTTTTGCTGATAATAATTTTTGATTCGTTTTTCCCCAACGAGGCAGGAGATGAATAAGATATGTGGACTCAAAGAATCCAAGGTATCTTTTTGATGTGTCTGGAGAAATACCAAGAATTTTACCGATTTTATTTATACTAAGCTGGTTGCCGCTTCGTTCCATTAGGAGGGTGAAGTAATCCCTTACGATTTGGTGATTTTTAATAGCGTGAAATGCTGTTATGTCTTTTTGAATTATATCATCAACCAAATTCATTAAATATTCACGATTTGGATTCAAGACATTTTCGGGTAACCCACCATCTCTGCAATATTCCAAGAAATATGATTTGTATAATTGATGATCTCTCTCTTTTATTGTGATGCCTCGGAAAAATAAATATTCCTCCAGGTCGAGAGGCTTTATTTCAAGTGTTATTGCACGGCCTGTTAAGCTTGCTTTCTTGTCTCTGAGCATCGATGCTGATGAAGAAGCAACAAATGTTTTGCTGTTTTGTGAGTCATAGATATTTTTTAACTGGATATGAAAATCTTCTTTGTAAGTTACTTCATCCAGAAATAAGTATATTTTTTCTTCAACCTTGAGCTTATGAATTTTTCGGAATTCATTCACAATTTCCAAGATGTTGTTTTGGCGAAGCAAATAATCATCCAGGCTGACATATAGTATATGGTTTTCCTGAACACCCTTTAGGATTAACTCTTCGATTATGAGCTTCATAAGTATAGTTTTGCCTACACGGCGAAGACCTGTAAGCATAACTATTTGTTTGAGATCTAGGTAGCTCCTTAACTCGCGGAGATACTTCTCACGAGGTTTTAAATGCTCGTTGTTTGGGGTTTCTTCCCACCATGGATTATATTGGTATAGTAATTCTCTCATGGTTGCACTATATGATTATGGCAGAATAAAGTCAAGATAACTATATGCCACAGTCGTATATATCTCAGGAAGATAACTATAATTTCCAAGACACAAACATTGTGCTGCAACACGACGAAACTGCCGTATAATCTGAGTTATTGGTACATATCAATTTTCACCCCTCGGGCAATATCCAGGGCCTTGCCGGCATTGTTGCGTTCCATCATCGAGATCGCCTTGGGCGCTGCCTGGCCTTTTATCCTGCAGACGCCCCAGCTGCAGACAGCCTTGCAGGCAGCGTCACCGCTTCAACCCCTCCCTGCGCCCCAAGCTTTCGGCCAGAAACGTTGATACAAGGGCATTCATACTAATGCCCTCCTGTTTGGCACGAGCACTCAGCCTGGCGTGAAGACTCCGGGGAACTCGGGCGATGAACTTTCCGCTTGGCAAATCTCCCGGACGAGGAATACCACGGCCAGCCTCAGACACCGCCTTCAATCAGGCTTCAATCAGGCTTCAAGGGCGTCCTTCCCGTTGGCCATCGCCTCTTCCGGGGTCTCGCCATCGGACATGCAGCCCGGTAGATCAGGAATGGCAACCCGACCCAGTGACCCGACCCAGTGACGCAATCAGAAAAATGCATGAATGCCGGTTTGGGCGCGACCGAGGATCAGGGCGTGAATGTCGTGGGTGCCTTCGTAGGTGTTGACGGCCTCGAGATTCATGGCATGACGGATGACATGGTATTCATCCGAGATTCCGTTGCCACCATGCATGTCGCGAGCGACGCGGGCGATATCCAGGGCCTTGCCGGCATTGTTGCGTTTCATCATCGAGATCGCCTCGGGTGCCGCCTGGCCTTGATCCAGCAGACGCCCCAGCTGCAGACAGCCCTGCAGGCCGAGTGTGATTTCGGTTTGCATATCGGCCAGTTTCTTCTGGATCAACTGGTTGGCTGCCAGTGGTCGGCCGAACTGTTTGCGACCCAGGGTATAGTCCAGGGCCCGGTGCCAGCAGTCCTCGGCAGCACCCAGCACTCCCCAGGAAATGCCATAGCGGGCTCGGTTCAAACAACCGAACGGCCCTTTTAGCCCTTTGACATTCGGCAGTAGATTGCTGTCCGGGACAAAAACATTGTCCATGGCAATTTCCCCGGTAATCGAGGCCCGCAAGGCAAACTTGCCTTCGATCTTCTGTGTCGTCAGACCCGGCATACCACGTTCGAGGATAAAACCACGAATAATCTCCTCGTCATCTTTGGCCCAGACCACAAAGACATCGGCGATGGGTGCATTGGTAATCCACATTTTCGCACCACTGAGACGATAGCCCCCGCCAACTGTTCGCGCACGGGTTACCATACCACCGGGATCAGAACCATGATCGGGTTCGGTGAGACCAAAACAACCAATCCGTTCTCCTCTGGCCAATGGTGGCAGATACTTTTGTCGTTGTTCTTCTGTGCCATAGACATGAATCGGATGCATGACCAGACTCGACTGTACACTCATGGTCGAGCGGTAACTGGAATCGACCCGTTCGACCTCTCTGGCGATCAGGCCATAACAAACATAGTTCAGACCGGCACATTCGTAGCCCTCAATGGTACAACCTAGAAGACCCAGTTCACCCATTTCCTGCATAATGGCACGATCAAAATGTTCATTTCGATTGGCTTCGATGATCCTGGGTTGCAACTGCTCCTGACAGTATTTCTGTGCGCTGTCACGGACCAGACGTTCTTCTTCATTGAGCTGTCCCTCCAGCAGCAAGGGGTCGCGCCACTGAAACCGGGGTTTGGTCTGTGTATTGGTGTTCATGACTTGTATCCAGTTAGATGATGTTGTTGCATTTAACAAAGCGCCTGCCAGCGATGCAGAAGAGAATCTAAATATACTGCCCGCAGTCAACCTTGAGCACTTCTCCAGTGATCATTCTAGCCGCATCCGACAGCAAAAAGAGCACGGCATTGGCAATATCTTCCGGTTCAGCCAACTTTTTCAGGGCGGTTTCCTCCAAGGCCTTTTGCCGATATTCCTCGGGAATCTTTTTGGTCATTTCGGTCAAGACCATGCCAGGTGCCACGGCGTTGACGGTGATTCCTTTTGGCCCCAGTTCTTTGGCAGCCGTTTTTGTCAGACCGATCAGACCCGCCTTGGCAGCACAATAATTGGCCTGGCCAAATTTGCCACGCAGCCCATTAATCGAGGCCATATTGACGATGTGACCACCACCGTGTTCCCGCATCACCGGCGCCAGCGCCCGGATCAAATGAAAGGCACCACCGAGATTGACATCGATCACCTGCTGCCATTCGCTGTCACTCATCTTTAGCAGACTCCGATCGCGGGTGATGCCGGCATTGTTGACCAGCAGCGACAGATCAGCGGGCAATTGCGCGACCGCCACCCTCACCTGTTCCGGATCACTGATATCGACCACATGAAATATCCCCGGACTGCCATGCTGCGGGTTTTCCGCCAGATCAAAGATGTGAACTTCGGCGCCGGCAGTCTCCAGCATGCGGGCAATGGAAAAACCGATCCCCTGGCTGGCCCCGGTGACGAGGGCTTTTTTATTGGTAAAATTCCACATATCTCAACTCACAAGGGACAACGCAGGGAAAGTCGTTGCGTCGGGGAAAATCCGCAATGCGCCAGAAATCGATTCAGATCATGATTATCCCAGTCGATTTCGGTTCTGATTTCTTCCACATGCAAAATATTCAAGTTCCGCAATAACTGGGCCAGCAAATCCGTGCCAATACCGGCACCCTTGTATTCCGGGCCGACACCCAGGGTATCAATCACGGCCGTCGAATCAATTCTGCCGAACTCGCCGTAATCCAGTCTCGCCATCATGAAACCTGCGACCATTTGATCCACTTCTGCCACCAGTGAGATACGGATACCGGAGTCTGACAGTGCCTCGGCAATTTTCTGTTGCAGATAATCGCCACGATCACGACCGGTAATATGACGATCAATAGGCCGGATATCCTGGACATCACTGGCAGCCAGCGAGCGAATAATCGGCGATGTTTCCAGACGCTCTTCCAGACTGTCGATTTCCTCATCTGTCTCGTCATCGGTGAGCACCAGAGCGGTCGTCGGTCGGGCCAGGACGGTGCGTGGCGCCAGCTGGAAACCCATGGAGGCAAAATAAGTCAACAGGGCCTGCTGATGCCATTCAACCTGGGTCTGGATTTCACTGCAGCCGGCCTCTTTGGCAGTCTCTTTCAAATGATCGAGCAAACAGGTGCTGATCCCCTGACCCTGATCATCTGCCCTGACACCGAGTGCATCCAGCAGAATCACGGGGCGGTTATGACCGAATTCACCTTTCAGCAGTCGTCCCAGCAGATATCCGGAAAGCTGGTCACCCAGCATCGCCACATCGCCGATATAGGTCTGTGGTGCACGCGGCATGGTTTGTAACCGCCGGTTAAAAAAATCGGCCCGCTCACCACCCTCCAGACTCCCATCGAGGGTAATGACCCGGGCTACATTTTCTACAGCCAAAGACCGGATTTGAACATTTGGATTTGCCATGAAACTCCCCTTACAGGTGGTGAAGGCGATACGCTACCGCTTCAGAATGTCATTAATCAGCCATGCAATATCTCGTATTTGGCCTGCAGTTCTTCTTTGGTTTCACGAAAATCCGGGTGATCGCCAATACAATCCGGCGGACAGACCAGCTGGCACTGAGGTTCGTCTTCGGCCCCGACACACTCGGTGCATTTGAACGGATCGATGACATACAATTCATCCCCTTCGCTGATGGCATCATTCGGGCACTCGGTAACACAAGCATCACAAAGGGTGCAGTCTTCATTAATTTGCAAAGCCATTATATTACTCCTCAATAGTTCAATTCTTTCAAAACATCGAACATACCGGTGTTCGACACCCTGTACTTCATACTAC
>CAZTLH010000223.1:0-5119 GCA_964614335.1 uncultured Gammaproteobacteria bacterium | reverse complement strand
TATAACGTCTCTGCGGTGCTTTACCCTGTGCAACGTATGACCGAGCTTTCGGCACTCTTTATCTTGCTCAGTCTGACGGGCTATTTGTATGGTCGTTTATTCCTGGTCAAAAAGTCGCTTCTTGGTTTTAGTTTGATGTCTGCAGCCGTCACACTGGGAACGGCTATCGGCATTCTGGCCAAGGAAAATGCTGCGCTGATTCCATTGCTGTTGCTGATCACCGAATTGATCCTTGTCCAACCACGTCTCCCTGCTCCTGCCACGCCTTTATGGAAGATCTGGCGCTTGCTCTTTCTGATCCTGCCCGGCAGTATTCTGATCCTGTGGTTGTGGCTTTATATCCCGGTGTTTCAAAATCATTACGGGATCAGGAACTTCACCATGGCGGAGCGGTTATTGACCGAGGCCAGAATTCTTTTTTCCTATCTCTATCATTTGTTACTACCTCACCGCATTGGAACCGGGCTTTTTCATGACGACTACATCATCTCAAAAGGCCTGCTACAACCGTTATCGACGATATTCGCGGTTGCCGGGCTGGCGGGTATCACGGTATTGGCCTGGATATATCGCCGGCGTCAGGTATGGTTGAGTTTTGGCTGGTTCTGGTTTTTGGCCGCTCATATGCTGGAGGCCGGGCCTATCGCGCTGGAATTGTATTTTGAGCATCGGAATTATCTTCCGGTCAGCGGCTTGCTGTTGGGTATCGCCGGCAGCTTGATGAATGTACGGCCCAATCTGCAACGCATTGTCTTGATCACCACAGTCAGTCTGCTCTTTTTATTGGGATTCTCCCTTTGGCAGGCCAGCTCATTATGGGGGAAACCCGTTGAGCGGGATCTGGTCTGGGCCAGTGAACATCCAGCTTCACAGCGTGCCAGAGCCACCGTTTTAAGCAGCTATCTGCGTATCGGCAACAAGTCCCTGACACTGAAAATGATCGATAAAGCGGCTGCGGATTTTCCAAAATCTGCCAATAATCAACTGTTGCGAATTCATATTCGCTGTCTGCTCAATGTACCGATTGATGAGCAACTGGCAAAGAAAGTCGAGCACAATCTGACACTGACCAAACCGGACC
The DNA here is from genome assembly GCA_964614335.1 of uncultured Gammaproteobacteria bacterium. Taxonomy (GTDB): domain Bacteria; phylum Pseudomonadota; class Gammaproteobacteria; order Arenicellales; family DRJH01; genus DRJH01. The sequence continues at coordinate 4,038 of CAZTLH010000223.1, read as the reverse complement.
CGGCACTGACACCTACGCTACGGCTACTTTATCCCCTGGCCCAGAAATCTCGTTGTCAGGGGCTGACCGGGACCGATATTCTACGAATGGCCAAGGTAATTGCCGACAACCCGCGCCTGAAAAGTTATGCCGATGTCGCCATCGATCTGGATATTTTTCTAGCCAACAAGCGCTATTTACAAGGCGATTTTGATCACGCACTGGCACTGTTACAAAAAGCAATTTCCCTTAATCCTGGTTATGTAGAATTGTATCTGCTACGGGCACAAGCACAACTGGCACGACGTAACTGGCCAGCTGTTGTACAATCGGTGGCCATGGCCAGAAAAATGAGTGTACACAAACTCTTTCACATACCGATCCCCAATCCCAATATTGACCTCTGGGAACAATATATTGAGCAAAAAAATCACAGTAACAAAAACTGAAACCCTCTCTCCCGAGCTCAGCTTTATCATCCCCTGTCTCAATGAGCACGATACAGTGGGCGGTTTACTAAAAACCCTGCACCAGACGTACCCTGACGCCCAGATAGTATTGGTCGATGATGGTTCAACTCCGCCGGTCATGGCTTTGCCCGGTGTGCAAATCATTCGTCACCCGCAATCCCTGGGTAACGGTGCCGCAATCAAGGCCGGTGTACGTGAGGCCAATGGAAATGTTTTGGTTTTTATGGATGCTGACGGTCAGCATGACCCGGAAGATATCCAGGGCTTGCTAGACATCATCGATCAGGGTTTTGATATGGTGATCGGCGCCAGACGACAAAACACACATGCCGGCTGGCACCGGCGCTGGGCCAACCGGTTTTTCAATCGTCTAGCCTCCTATATGGTCGGCAAACCTATCGAGGATTTGACATCCGGTTTTCGGGCAGCCCGGGCCGATGTTTTTCGCAAATTTCTGTATCTGCTACCCAACGGCTTTTCCTACCCCACAACCAGCACCATTGCATTTTTTCGTTGTGGCTATGCAGTAGCTTACATGCCAATATCCGCACACCAGCGTCAAGGTCACAGCAAGATTCGACTTTTTCAGGATGGGACAAAATTTTTGCTGATTATATTACGTATCGGTGCCCTTTTTTCTCCCATGCGGTTTTTTCTACCACTAAGTGGCTTGTTATTTCTTACCGCAACTTTTTACCATAGCTACACCTATATCAGCTCCGGGCGCTTTACCAATATGGGGATCGTCATTTATCTATCATCGCTGATCACATTCATGTTCGGAATATTATCCGAGCAAATATCAGCCCTGCATTACCGTTTCTCCGAGGATCGCAGACGTCATTCAGATTATCCCGCTTTACTGACCAACCAGAGCACTAGGAGGCTGTCCGAGAACAAGAGTCGTAGCGAGGGAAAGCGGATTTGAGGCCATCTTTTCGATCATTTGAGGCGAGTAGTGGCTCAGGGGATGTGCCGTATACGGACCTAAGGATGGAATAGTCGTTCTATTTAACAAATAATGAGCGGAAAAATGGAGCAAAGTCCGCTTTTCCGCAGTAGGCTCACTGTTCTCGGACAGCCTCCTGTATTGCCCCTAAAGTTTTAAATGATCGCGGCCACCACGAACATAATGGCTGATTTTTTGCTATAGTCGGTAGAAGTATATAAACAATATGACACCGCTTTTTGTTAAACCGGAAAAACGATACCATCATGGCCACCCCTAATTCAGTATTCACTCTCACCGGCTTTGCCAGACGCCTGGTTGATGAACAGGTACTCGAAGAATCACAGGTCTCCCGGCTGCAGGCGGACAGTTCACTGCAGGACAAATCCTTTTATCGTCGTCTGATTGGCAGCCGTTTAATACCACCCGATCAGCTAACACTTCTGGGTTCTGAGGAATTCGGCGTACCGATTCTGGACATACGCGCCATGGACCTGGAAAGCGCCCCCATATCACTCATTCCAAACAGCATGATCCAGAACAATTCAGTGCTGCCATTATTCAGTCGTGGCACGAAGCTGTTTGTCGGTGTTACAGACCCGGCAGATTCAAAAATTCTTGATGACATCAAATTTCAGACCGGCATGGGTGTCGAATCCATCCTGATCAATCCCGAGCAACTCTCCAAGGCCATTGAACAGGTTGGGGAGCAGCAAAACACCGCACTTTCAGACCTGGAGAATCTCGAAGAGCTCGATGATATCGACATGGCTGAGGATGAGCAGGATGTCGCAGCTGGCCCTACCGATCATGAAGTCAATAATGACACTCCGGTCGTTCGATTTGTTAATAAGCTACTGCTCGATGCCATCCGCAAAGGGGCATCAGATATACACATCGAACCCTTTGAGCAATACACCCGTATACGATTGCGTATCGATGGCATACTCAATGAAGTTGCCAGACCTGCCATTGCGGTTTCGCCACGAATTGTGGCCCGTATCAAGATACTGTCCCGCCTGGATATCGCCGAACGACGTGTCCCCCAGGATGGGCGTATGAAGATGCGTCTCTCCAAAACCCATTCCATCGATTTTCGCGTTAGCACCCTGCCAACATTATTTGGGGAAAAGGTTGTCATTCGCATACTCGATGCTGCCCAGGCCAAACTCGGTGTTGCATCACTCGGTTTTGAAGTCCTACAGGAAAAGGCATTTGTCGAGGCCATGCATCGACCCTATGGCATGATCCTGGTCACCGGCCCCACTGGCAGTGGTAAAACAGTAACGTTGTATACTGCATTGCAGGAGCTCAATTCACCCGATCTGAATATTTGCAGTGTCGAAGACCCGGTCGAGATCAATGTTGAAGGGATCAACCAGGTCAACATCAATGAAAGGGCGAATCTGACCTTTGCCATTGCCCTGCGCGCCTTCCTGCGTCAGGACCCGGATATCGTCATGGTGGGTGAAATTCGTGATCTGGAAACCGCAGAAATTGCCATCAAGGCCTCGCAGACAGGACATCTGGTACTGTCTACATTACACACCAATGATGCACCATCAACATTGACCCGCTTGTTAAACATGGGAATAGAGCCATTTAACGTGGCCTCCTCGGTACATATCATTATCGCCCAACGGCTAGCCCGAAAACTCTGTGAACATTGCAAAGAACCTGCTAATGTCCCCGACAACGCCCTACTAAAGGCTGGATTCACGACAGAAGACCTGGAAAGCCTGACAGTATTCAAGGCGGTAGGCTGCGATCAATGCACCCGTGGCTATCGGGGCAGAACCGGGATCTTTCAGGTCCTGCCCATAGGTCAGGAAATCTCTGACATTATTATGCGTGGTGGTAACGAGACAGACGTCGAAAGAATTGCACACCAACAGCATATCATGGACTTGCGACAATCCGGTTTATTGAAAGTAAAAGCAGGCCTTACCTCTCTGGATGAGATCGAACGGGTTACCAATTCCTGATATGGCTACTTCCAAGAAGATAAAAAAGCTCAATACCTTCACCTGGGAAGGCTTTGACAACAAGGGCAAGAAAACCAACGGTGAAGCTCAAGGCAGCAGCCCGGCCTATGTCAAGGCCATACTCCGCCGTCAGGGTATCCGACCCACCAAGGTACGAAAAAAAGCCAAGCCACTGTTTGTCTTCAAGAAAAAGATTAAAACACCGGATATTACATTCATGAGTCGACAGTTGGCTACCCTGCTCTCAGCCGGTATTCCAGTGGCCCAGGCACTGTCTGCTATCGGACGAGGGAATGAAAATGCCTCCATGCGGGAAATGATGGGGGTCATACGCAATGAGGTGGAATCAGGGACTTCGCTCAGCCAGTCACTGGGGAAATACCCACTCCATTTTGACCGACTTTATCTCAGCCTGGTCGAAGCCGGCGAACAGTCGGGAAAACTCGATGACTTGCTTGGAAAAGTTGCCGTCTATCTGGAAAAAATTGAAGCCATCAAGAGCAAGATCAAGTCCGCCTTATTCTATCCCTCGGCCATCGTTGTTGTCGCTATCCTGGTCGTAGCGCTGCTGATGTTGTTCGTCATTCCGCAGTTTGAAAGTCTATTCAAGGGCTTTGGTGCTGACCTGCCAACCCTGACACAGATGATTGTGAAT
>CAZTLH010000222.1:0-5134 GCA_964614335.1 uncultured Gammaproteobacteria bacterium | reverse complement strand
GATCCTGGATTGGTTCGACTGCATTGAAACCACAAAGGTACAGACTGTGATGGGCCGCTATCGATGGTCCACCGAATCAGTGGCCAGAGACAGGCTCTTCTTGAAGTACTTAGGAGTGGACATCAAATAGTGTACGCTTTATCCGACTTTCAGGTTAATATAGTGAGATATTCAAAGTCACTTCGGTTCAGTCTATAATTTATGCTATTCAACATTAACTTGTTTACGCCAGACAACTAATCATCCTGACATCAGGCCCTGTGTGGGCCCAATTCAGGGGGATAAGCAACAGGGAGCCTTTATGGATCTAGCCACACTTATCGGAATATTAGCGGCAGTGGGCATTGTTCTATCATCCATTGTGATTGGCCCTAGCCCTCTTATTTTCGTCAATATCCCTAGTATATTAATCGTTGTTGGCGGCACTTTCGGCGCCACTTTAATGCAATTTAACCTGTCTACGTTATGGGATGGGTTTGGAATTGCGATGAAAGCTTTTTTTCACAAAAAGGAATCCCGACAAGAACTAATACAGGAAGGCCTCGAACTCTCTCAAATCGCACGCAAGGAAGGCTTGCTCGGTCTGGAGGGTCGTGATATTTCAAACGAATTCCTTCAGACCGGCATCTCTCTTGCTGTCGACGGCCATAACCCCGAGTTGGTACGAAGAATGCTTAGCAAAGACATTAACCTGACCATCGAACGTCATGAAGAAGGCAAACAGATCTTCAAGGCAATTGCAGATGTGGCCCCGGCAATGGGAATGATCGGGACACTCATTGGCCTGGTTCAGATGTTATCCAACATGTCTGATCCCAAGTCAATCGGGCCTGCCATGGCCGTAGCCCTCTTGACCACACTGTACGGTGCTTTTATCGCCAATGTAATATGTCTGCCTATCTCTGAGAAATTGGGGCTTAGGAGCCGTGAAGAGCGGATTAACAGATCACTGATTCTTGAGGAAGTTGGTGCCATACAGGAAGGCATGAACCCGCGGGTCATGGAGGAATTATTAAAAACTTATCTACCACCAAGCGAACGTGATGACGCAGCGGCGGCCTAAGAGCCTGTCCGGGAATAGAGAGCATATTGTGGAAAATTGTGCTGTGATCAACCTCCTAGGAGGCTGTCCGAAATCAGAGAGCCTACTGTGGAAAAGCGGACTTTGGTCCATTTTTCCGCTCATTTTCGTTAAATAGAACAACTATTCGCCTCAAATGATCGAAAAAATAACCTCAAATCCGCTTCCCCTCGCTACGGCTCCTGTTCTCGGACAGCCTCCCAGGAACCCATATGCGACCCCAGCAATATGACTGACGAAGCACCCCAATCTGACGAAGGAGGCGGCGCACCAGCATGGATCTTGACATTTGCCGATCTGATGTCCTTGCTGATGACATTCTTCATTTTGCTGCTGTCATTTTCGGAAATGGATATACAGAAATACAAGCAATTGGCCGGTTCCATGAAACAGGCCTTCGGCGTACAACGAGAGGTGAAGACAAAAGAGCCGCCAAAGGGCATCAATGTAATTGCTCGTGAATTTAGCCCTGGTCGACCGGTGCCTACACCGCTGAATATCGTAAAACAGAACACCACCGACCATTTGCGACGAAATTTATTCGTGCCTGACACCAAATCAAAAAATATCTTTGCTGATTCCAAAAAAATCAGAAAAGAAGATTTTATCAACCAACAAAATAAAAGCAAAGATCAAAATAATCAACAGAATAAGTTAAACGGCAAACAACAACAAAATACCGTTAAAGGGCAAAATCCTGGGCATGGCGATGTTGGCAAGGGCACAAATCAACGACAAGCCAACATTAAAGCCATGGCATCGAGCATCCGCAAATCGATGCGTAGAGAAATTCAGGCTGGATCGTTGCAAGTGCTGACAGCACATCAGAAAATTGTCATCCGCATTGCCGAACACGGATCCTTTCCTGCCGGGCAGGCCAGACTGACGAAAAGGTTTACTGCCACCGGACAAAAGATCGCAGCGATACTCAAAGAAATCCCCGGTAACATAGAGGTTGGTGGCCACACCGATAGCATCCCCATTCACACCAAAAAGTTTGGTTCCAACTGGGAGCTTTCAGCAGATCGCGCCATCGCAGTACTGGACTATCTACAAAAAGCCACCGGTATTCCTGACCATCGTTTCAGGGCGGTCGGCTATGCAGATTCGAAACCGCTGGCGAGCAATGGCACTGTCGCCGGGAGAGCCAAGAATCGACGTGTTGAACTCACCATAACACAGGGTGATGACCGCAACGGAGGAAAGATCAATCCTTCGGATCCAAATGCTCCACCAGGAAAACTCATCAAAAAACAACCCGGCAGTACCGGAGCCTCTGGATTCAATCTGCCATTTAATAATGCAAACATTCCAGATGCTGGCAATACCAGTGACGCCCAGCTAGAGCAAGCGCTGCGTCAGGGCAACGATGGGAATTAACGCACCAATAACCTGGAGGATATGATGTCAGAAAACAGACGCAGCTATTTTCGTATTGATGATGAAGTAACCATGAGCTTCAACGTTATCACAGAAAACGAATTACCTGAAGTCAAGAAAAGAATGGCTGATCGAAGCACCGACCGATTCACTGCAGCCTCAAGTTTTGTTGCTGAATCCAGAAAAAGATTACCACTCCTGAACCAGATTCGTAGCAAGGAACCTGAAATAGCTCGCTTCCTGGATGCTTTACAAAGTCAGATGAGCCAGATGGCACAACTGTTCTTACTCCAGGACATGGAAGAAGGTGGCAATATTACCCAGGAAATCAGCATCAGCGCGAGTGGCATTGCATTTGTTACTGACCGGAAATTAAGCGCCGATTGTCTGCTGGAAATTCGCTTGCTGTTACTTTCAAGTTGCACCGGTATTTTACTCTGTGGTCGTGTCGTGCGCAGCAAACCACTAACCGACTCGAAAACGAGATACCATACCGCGGTCGAGTTCCTTCCCATGAATGAAGATGATCTAGACATTCTGATCAAACATGCTCTTGACTGTCAAGCTGCCAAACGTAGAAAAAAACGACTTGAGATTGAAAACAACGCGTGAAGCACTCTTACTGTATTACCCCGATTATGCTGCTGTGATCCCCGATCGAATTCGCCTGTCCAAACTCATGTCACAGCGAGGACTCTGTTCCCGCCGGGAGGCGGATCAATACATAGAGCGGGGTCTGGTCAAGGTCGACGGGCAAACGATTTCTGTTCTTGGCACCCGCGTAGATCCCGAACAAACCATTACTCTCGATCAACGTGCAACAAAACTTCAACAGCAACGTAAAACCGTGTTATTGAATAAACCGCTGGGTTATGTTTCCAGTCAACCTGAAGACGATCACGAGCCGGCAATAAAACTGCTGATTCCAGGCAATCATTTTCCAAACCCCGAACACAAGCACCAGGCATTTACCGGTCTTGCCCCTGCCGGCAGACTCGACATCGACTCCAGTGGCCTGCTGGTGCTGACCCAGGATGGACGTATCGCCAAACAACTAATCGGCAATGACAAAAAAGTCGATAAGGAATATCTGGTGCGGGTAAGTGGCCTGATCAGCCCCGCCGCACTTTCTCGCTTGTGTCATGGCATCACACTGGACGGTCGCCCCCTGTTACCAGCCAAAATCAGGGCTCTGCAACGAGGATTGCTGCAGTTTGTCCTCCGCGAAGGCCGAAAACGACAAATCCGCCGGATGTGTCAGGAGGTTGATTTACAGGTTACACAGCTGAAGCGGGTCCGTATTGGTAAAGTCGTACTTGGCAATCTGCCAGAGGGTCGATGGCGGTTACTACGAAAAGATGAAACCTTCTGAACAACGAACGTGAAGACTGCCAGGAACAACGCACTTCACAGGAAAAATCAGAAATATTCCCGATGTACACACGTCTAAGATCCATCCTGTTTCTGCTTGACCCGGAAAAGAGCCATCGAATCACTGGCTGGCTGCTGACCCGGGTCAGTCATTATCCACTGCTGCTGCGATGGCTGACAAAGCGTGTCAAGCGCCATCACCCTTCACTGCCCTGTCAGGTCATGGGTCTGCAATTTCCCAACCCGATTGGCCTGGCAGCCGGCTTTGACAAGGATGCCCGGTTTTTTGAGGCAACCTTTGCCATGGGTTTTGGTTTTGTTGAGACCGGCACCGTCACACCCCGACCACAAGCGGGTAATCCACTGCCACGACTATTCAGATTACCGGCACAACAGGCCATCATCAACCGCATGGGTTTTAACAGTGCCGGCCTCGATGCTTTTTGTCACGCCCTGCAACAACGCATTTGTCAATATCCTTTGGGTGCCAATCTGGGCAAAAACCGTGATACGCCCATGGCCGGGGCATTACAGGATTATTTACGCGGTTTGGACCAAGTCGCCGCACATGCCGATTATGCCACCATCAATATCTCATCCCCAAACACCAGTCAATTGCGTGAATTACAACAAACACAAGCATTACGGGCCTTGCTACAGCCATTGCTGGAGCGTCGTGATCAACTCGCCGAGGCGCTGGGTCGAGCACTGCCACTGGTGGTCAAAATCGCCCCTGATCTTGATGATCACGAGTTACACAAAATTGCCGAAGTGCTGCTCGAGCTGGCAGTAGATGGTGTCATTGCCACCAATACCACCGTGAATCATCACAGTGTCAGAGATCACCCTATGGCTGCAGAAAACGGGGGGCTCAGTGGCCATCCGTTATTTCCCCAGTCCCTGCGGGTTGTGCATAGCCTGTTTGAGGTATTGCAGGGCCAAATACCGATTATCGGCGTCGGTGGCATCGACTCCCCGCAACGAGCCTGGGATATGCTCCTCGCTGGTGCCGATTTGTTACAAATTTACAGTGCCCTGATCTATCAGGGGCCGGCCCTGATCGGCCGAATACTGCAATTTCTGGAACAAAAACGCCTGCTGGAAAATTGCACGTCCCTGGCTGAAACGATTGTCAGTGCACGCGCAAAGCGATCATTCAACGGCGGCTCCCGCTAGAATTTCTATAACAAGGATTTGTTGGCTGACAGGAGGCTGTCCGAGAATAGGAGACGTTACGAGGGAAAGCGGATTTGAGGCGAGTAGTGGCACAGGGATGTGCCGTTGACGAACCTAAGGATGGAA
>CAZTLH010000221.1:0-5135 GCA_964614335.1 uncultured Gammaproteobacteria bacterium | reverse complement strand
ATGCATTTGCAACAATCGTCCTATCCGCTCCTTTTTCTGACGCACCGAGTTGTAGATACTGTCACCAGATTTAACAACACCTGAATAGACGCGAAAAAATACCAGCTGACCAACAAACGGATCGGTGGCAATTTTAAAGGCCAACGCAGCGAAGGGTGCTTCATCAGTAGGCGGACACTCGACTTCCGTTTCATTGGCATCATCAAGCGTACCATTGACGGCTGGCACATCGAGTGGTGAAGGCATATATTCGACCACGGCATCGAGCAGGGTCTGCACACCCTTGTTCTTGAATGCCGAGCCACACATCATGGGGATAATTTCATTGGCGATCGTACGCAGACGCAACCCCAGTTTAATTTCCTCGATATTCAAATCCCCTTCTTCGAGGTATTTGTTCATCAAGTCATCATTTCCTTCGGCGGCGGCTTCCACCATGTGCTCATGATAATGTTCGGCCTCGGCCTGCAATGCTGCCGGGATTTCTCGCAATTCAAATTTGGCGCCTTTGGTCGTATCATCCCAATAGATCGCCTGCATCCGAACCAGATCGATAACCCCCTCAAAATTCTCTTCCGCACCAATTGGCAACTGGATTGGCACGGGATTCGCACCAAGCCTGGATTTTACCTGACCGACCACATGCAGGTAATTGGCCCCGGCACGATCCATTTTGTTGATAAACCCCATCCTTGGGACGTGATATTTATCGGCTTGACGCCACACCGTCTCGGACTGCGGCTCCACACCACCCACCGCGCAGAATACGGTTACCGCACCATCGAGAACACGCAGGGACCGTTCAACTTCAATCGTAAAATCGACATGACCGGGTGTGTCAATAATATTGATACGATGTTGGTCAAAGCTGTGATCCATCCCTTTCCAGAAACAGGTCGTCGCTGCAGAAGTAATCGTGATGCCACGTTCCTGCTCCTGGTCCATCCAGTCCATTACGGCATTACCATCATGCACTTCGCCGATCTTGTGCGAAAGCCCGGTATAAAACAGGATTCGCTCGGTCGTAGTTGTTTTGCCCGCATCAATGTGTGCCATGATGCCGATATTGCGATAACGGTTGATTGGTGTAATTCTTGCCACGTTCGAATGCCTGTCTGTACTCGTTCTCTGAAATGTCGACAAGCAGGCCTATGACCTGCTTGTCACTGATTCAAGTGTTGTTTCGGAATTAAAATCGATAATGCGAAAATGCCTTGTTGGCTTCAGCCATACGATGTGTGTCTTCACGTTTTTTCACCGCACCGCCCCGACTTTCAGAGGCATCCATCAGTTCACCGGCAAGCCGGGCCGTCATGGATTTCTCGCTGCGCTTACGTGCCGACTCGACCAGCCAACGCATGGCCAATGCCATCTGTCGTTGACTTCTGACCTCAACAGGAACCTGATAGGTCGCACCACCGACACGTCTGCTTTTGACCTCCACAACCGGCTTGATCTTTTCCAGCGCGGTCGTAAAGACTTCCAGCGGCTCGACATTTTTGCGCTCTTGTATGAGATCCAACGCACCATAGATCACCTTTTCAGCAATCGATTTTTTGCCATCCACCATCAGGATATTGACAAATTTCGCCAGGATCTGATTACCATACTTTGGATCTGGTAATATCTCTCGTTTAGGGACTTCTCTACGTCTTGGCATGCTGCATTCGCCTGTGATTTTCTGTTAGATTCGTACTCTCCGCGATCATTGACGCGGACAGCGTTTTTATTCCAAATAAGCCTTAGCTTTTTGGACGTTTTGCACCGTATTTCGAACGCGCCTTGCGTCGGGTGCTGACACCGGCCGTATCCAGTGTGCCGCGTACCGTGTGATAGCGTACACCAGGTAAATCCTTGACCCGTCCACCACGTATCAACACCACAGAGTGCTCCTGGAGATTGTGACCTTCACCGCCAATATAGGTGGTGACTTCAAAACCATTTGTTAACCGCACGCGCGCCACTTTTCGCAGCGCCGAGTTCGGTTTCTTTGGTGTAGTGGTATACACACGTGTACAAACACCGCGTTTTTGCGGACAAGCCTGCAAAGCCGGTACATTAGGCTTCTTGACCTGTTTGATTCTCGATTTTCTGACCAATTGATTGATCGTGGGCATGGTATTGCTCCGCAGTGCCGCTCGATGGACAGGCTGTTCATATCAGCCCGGAAAAGAGCGGCGATTCTAAGGACTCGCTAGCAGCTTGTCAAGACAAGCTGCTACTGTAAATCATTCTTCTACAGGGTTTGTATTTGATGCATCCTCATCGTCTGCATTCTGCCCCGGGAACAACACCGCCGACACCGGTTCAGAAACCTCATCCAGGGCCTTCTCTGTGACGTCTCCGGTGATACCATCAAGCAGGGTGTCGACGTCGCTAACAGTTGGCTCCAGTGTCGCCCGATGTCGCTCCTGATGATAGACCTGACCAGTGCCGGCAGGTATCAGACGACCGACGATAACATTTTCCTTGAGTCCACGCAGATTATCGACCTTGCCATTGATCGAAGCCTCGGTGAGCACACGGGTGGTTTCCTGAAATGATGCCGCGGAGATGAAGGATTCGGTAGTCAATGATGCCTTGGTAATACCCAACAGCAAAGGACTCCATTCCACCGGCTCCTTTTTTTCTGCCAGCAATTTCTCGTTTTCCTCGATCACGCGAATCTTGGCCACTTGTTCACCGGGTAATAATCTGCTGTCACCCGGATGCATGACGGTAACCTTGCGCAACATCTGGCGTATGATCACTTCAATGTGTTTATCATTGATCTTCACACCCTGTAGACGATACACATCCTGGACTTCATTGACGATGTAATCAGCCAGCGCATCAACACCACGATATTTCAGCAGTTCACCAGACTCCATCGGGCCATCAACAATGATTTCACCCTGCTGAATCGTCTCACCTTCATACACATTAATATGACGTTCCTTGGAAATCAGATATTCATGATCTTCACCGTCGGCATCGATAATCACCAGACGTCGTTTGCCCTTGGTTTCCTGCCCGAATGACACGACCCCGGTCAATGGTGCCAAAATCGCCGAGTCCTTCGGTTTTCTGGCCTCAAACAACTCAGCCACACGTGGCAGACCACCGGTAATATCCCGGGTCTTCGACGACGCCTGCGGTATTTTCGCCAGTACATCACCGGCAGCAATCGCTGCACCATCTTCAACCTGGATTACCGACCGTGATGGCAATGTATACAACGCCGGTCGATCCGTACCTGGCAGTGTCACCTCATTACCGGCTTCATCCACCAATAATATCGCAGGTTTCATGGCAGCAGCTGTACCACGTCGGTTCTGGGCATCAAATACAACCCGGGTTTCGCGCATAGTCGCCGGATCTTCCTTCAACTCGACCGTGACATCATCCTGAATGTCAACAAACTGTACCGTGCCTCCAACTTCTGTAATGATCGGATGGGTATGTGGATCCCATTCTGCGATGATCTGACCACGATCAACCTTTTCATTTTCAGCGACACGCAATATCGAACCATAAGGAATTTTATAGCGTTCCTTATCGACATCATATTCATCCTGTACGATCAACTCGCCGGAACGGGTCAATACCACCGGATCACCACTGCTGCCTTCGATCGTGCGGATATTGTGCAGCAAAACCTTACCCTTGTTACGCACCTCGATATTATTGGCTGCAGCCTGTCTTGATGCTGCACCACCAATATGAAAGGTCCGCATCGTCAACTGGGTACCGGGCTCGCCGATACTCTGCGCAGCAATAACACCGACTGCTTCGCCATCATCAACCAGATGACCACGACCCAGATCGCGACCATAGCATTTGGAACAAACACCACGTCGCGTTTCACAAGTGACGGCAGAACGAACCAGCACTTCATTCACATTATGTTGCTCAATTTTCTCCATTAACTGCTCATCAATCATCTCGCCATCAGGCACCAGCACTGCTGCCGTATGTGGATCGAGAAGATCGCCGATAACAACACGCCCCAGCACCCGATCACGCAATGGAATAACTACCTCACCACCTTGCACCAGTGCGTGACGCAAAATACCGGCACGGGTTTTGCAGTCCTTCTGTGTAACCACCAGATCCTGACAGACATCCACCAGACGTCGTGTCAAATAACCGGAGTTAGCGGTTTTCAGCGCGGTATCGGCCAAACCTTTACGGGCGCCATGCGTGGAGATAAAATACTGCAACACATTCAGGCCTTCCCGGAAATTCGCAGTGATCGGCGTCTCAATGATCGAGCCATCAGGCTTGGCCATTAAACCTCGCATACCCGCCAATTGCTTGATCTGGGCATGACTACCACGAGCGCCAGAATCTGCCATCATATAGATGGAATTAAATGACTCCTGGGTGGTCTTTTCCCCATTGGCTTCCATCACATCCTCAACACCCAGTTCCTTCATCATGGCGTCAGCAACTTTATCACCGACCCGGGTCCAGATATCCGTGGCATTATTGTAACGTTCACTTTCTGTTAACAGACCGGACTGGAACTGCTCCTGAATGTGTTTGATTTCCCTTTCTGCCGAAGCCAGCAACTTGCTTTTTACGGCGGGCACCACCATGTCATCGATACCGATGGAGACGCCAGCAATGGTGGCATAACGGTAACCGGTATACATCAGTTTGTCGGCGAATATGACCGTGTCCTTGAGACCGATATTACGATAGGCCAAATTAATTACACCGGAAATAGCTTTCTTTTTCATCACCTGATTGAGACAGGAAAACGGCAACCCTTTTGGGAGAATCTCGGCCAACAGCGCACGCCCGGCGGTAGAATCATAGACCTTGCGGCTAGCCACCAGCTGGCCGCTCTCATCAGGCAGATATTCGGTAATCCGAACCTTGATTTTGGCCTGCAGATCGATAGTCTCATTACTGTAAGCCCGGTGAACTTCACGCCAGTTGGCAAACCAGCGCCCCTCACCCCTGGCATTGATACAAATCCGGGACATGTAATACAGACAAAGCACAATATCCTGTGACTGCACCATAATCGAATCGCCATTGACCGGCGACAGGACATAATTAGTCGACATAATCAAAGTACCACCCTCGAGTTGACCCTCCAGTTGTATACGGATGTGATTGGTTCCCAGCTCCAACGTCAGCGAACC
>CAZTLH010000220.1:0-5137 GCA_964614335.1 uncultured Gammaproteobacteria bacterium | reverse complement strand
TTCTTATTATTGCGTAGAATACTAAAATATTCTTCACTGATTGTCAAATTACCTAAAATCAATTTGCGTAACCACAGCAGCGCTTGCATCAGAAATAGCAAGGTAACCCCCTTTTTGATGTCAATCAAGACCTCCAGGCGGCAGATCTTTTACATATTCTGGTAACAGACCAGATGCAGCATCTCGAGTATACAGGTGGAGTGTTGCGGCCAGCTGCTCAGTAATGCCGTGAGCAATATTGAGCATTTGGTTTTCGTCATAGACCAAGACGATGAAGGCCAGCGGAGCAAACATCCCCTCAAAATTTTGTCGACCAACCATACGGCAGCAATAGTGACAAACAGATGAGGTGTGGCATTACACCGTCAGAGGTCGAGGACAGCACATCTCATACGTAGGTAATGCCAGGGATACGGCCAAGCCCCTGCCGTGAGACCAGAAAATAATCGTGGATCAACACTCCAATAACAGGGTCTGCTGCAATTGTTTGATTTGATCACGCAGCATTGCTGCCTGTTCAAATTCCAGGTTCCTGGCATGTTCATACATGGTTTTTTCCAGCGTCTTGATCCGTTTTCCAAGCAGCTCCGGATCTGTATCCATATAGACAGCATTTTTCTCGGCAATCGCAGCCGTTAGCCGGCCACCACGATTACGGCCACCGATCACCCCGTCAATGAGTTCCCGCACCGCCTTTTGTACCGATCGTGGCTCAATATGGTGCTCAAGATTATAGGCCCGTTGTTTATCACGCCGGCGATCGGTTTCATCGATGGCCTGACGCATGGAACGAGTGATTTTATCGGCATACAAAATCGCTTTACCCCGTGAATGACGGGCCGCACGGCCGATGGTCTGAATCAGGGATCTGCCGGAACGCAAAAATCCTTCTTTATCGGCATCGAGAATCGCCACTAATGAAACTTCCGGAAGATCCAACCCTTCACGCAACAGATTAATCCCGACCAGAACATCAAATGCGCCGAGACGCAGATCACGGAGAATCTCCACCCGCTCGACGGTATCGATGTCCGAATGCAGATACCGCACCCGGATACCATGTTCATGCAGATAATCCGTCAGGTCTTCCGACATCCGCTTGGTCAAGGTGGTCACCAGCACCCGTTCTCCGAGACCTGCCCGAGCGGTGATTTCCGACATTAGGTCGTCTACCTGGCTGGTCGCCGGTCTGACTTCCAGCACTGGATCGAGCAATCCAGTCGGCCGCACGACCTGATCGACCGGCACCTGAACACGCTGTTGTTCATAGGCACCCGGTGTAGCCGATGTGAACAGTGTTCTGGGCATCAGGGCTTCAAATTCATCAAAACGCAAGGGGCGGTTGTCCTGTGCTGACGGCAGTCGAAAGCCGTAATTCACCAGAGTTTCCTTGCGCGACCGGTCGCCTTTGTACATCGCTCCCAACTGGGGCACGGTGACATGACTTTCGTCAATCACCAGCAGGGCATTGGCCGACAGATAATCAATCAGGGTCGGTGGCGGTTCACCGGCGGCACGACCGGACAAAAATCGGGAATAATTCTCGATGCCGCTGCAATACCCCATTTCCTGTATCATTTCCAGATCATACAGTGTGCGTTGCTCCAGCCGCTGGGCCTCGACAAGTTTGTTTTCGGCCCGTAAGACCGCGAGACGATCACGCAACTCATCGCGGATCAACTCCATGGCCTGCAACAGGGTCTCACGTGGCGTGACATAGTGGGTCTTGGGATAGATGGTCAAACGTTTTACCGGTTCTCCGGCTTCCCCCGTTAACGGATCAAAATACCGCAATTTTTCAATCTCATCACCAAACAGCTCGACCCGAACCGCCATTTGCTCGGACTCGGCCGGATAGATGTCGATGACATCCCCACGCACCCGGAAGGTGGCACGGTGTAACTCGACATCATTGCGTCGATACTGCAATTCTGCCAGACGTCGTAACAATTCGCGCTGATCAAGCAGACCACCCTGACGCAGGTGCAACACCATATCATGATAGGAGGCCGGATCCCCCAGACCATAGATGGCGGATACCGTCGCCACAATAATCGTGTCCTTACGCTCGAGCAATGCCTTGGTCGCTGACAGACGCATTTGATCGATATATTCATTGATGGAGGCATCTTTTTCAATGAAGGTATCACTGCTCGGTACATAGGCCTCTGGTTGGTAATAGTCGTAATAGGAAACGAAATACTCCACCGCATTTTCCGGGAAAAAATCACGCATTTCCGCATACAACTGGGCCGCCAGGGTCTTGTTCGGGGCCAGCATCAGGGCCGGACACTGCAGCTGCTCTATCACATTGGCCACGGTGAAGGTTTTACCGGATCCGGTTACACCCAACAAAGTCTGAAAAGCGGTACCGGCACGAAAACCTTCGACCAGTTGCTCAATCGCCTGGGGCTGATCACCAGACGGCGTGAATTCACTTTGAAGCTGAAATCCTTTCGACATTAATCATTCCGTCATGCTAGGAGGCTGTCCGAGAACAGAGAGCCTACTGCGGAAAAGCGGTCTTTGGTACATTTTTCCGCTCATTCTCGTTAAATAGAACGACTATTCGCCTCAAATGATCAAAAAAATGGCCTCAAATCCGCTTTCCCTCGCTACGACTCCTGTTCTCGGACAGCCTCCTAGGCTGCGATGAAAAACGTCGCCAGTCGATGATCATTGTTACCACCGGTAACAAAATCGGTTTGTATCTCACCGGACAACGCATTATAGTTTTTGGGTGCAAGGCAGGATGCCAGATGCACATGATTCTTTATCCCCGACCTGCAAGGAGGTAAGTCATGGATAAGCACGCTCATGTAACCGCCGTATATGGCCCGGCAAAATACCCATGCGCCGGTTTCACTATCCTGGAACTGCTCATTGTACTGGTCATTGTGTCCATTGTGTATAGCTCCGGTATCCCCGCGGCCTGGAGCTGGATTCTGGATACACGCCAGCGCACGTCCTCCAATCTGCTATTCACCCATCTGCAGATGGCCAGAAATACCGCAATCACGCATCAATCGAATGTGGTGGTGTGCCAGAGTAATGATGGCAATCGCTGTAGTGGCCGCAGCAGCTGGCAGTATGGCTGGATCGTCTTTACCGACCCCAACGACAATGAACAATTCGACATCTCTGAAACACTGCTCAGCGTACAACAGCCATTGGGGAATCAGGTGAACATCCACTTTAGCAGCAGAAATGGTGGCCGCTATGTGCGATATACCGCACTTGGCAGCGGTTGGCCCAATGGTACATTCACCTTGTGTGATCGCCGGGGAAGCTCTTCAGCTCGGGCGATTGTCCTGTCACTGACCGGGCGACCCAGAATGGATGGGGTCACGTCTTCCGGCCAGCCTTTGCATTGCGACAACACCGATGACAGTCATTAAGAGACCATTGCCGGCTGTAATAATGTCACGAACTCCCCCAGAAGCCTGCCCAAGAGTTTGCTGACTGTTTTCTCGCTCGATGGATATGAATATCCAAAAATCGCTTGAAACCAGCCAACAAACCCTTGTTACCAACTTTCTAGCGAGAATTACTGTAATAATGTTTACCTCAGAAGTCTGTCAACAAATCGGAATCGATAATCGTCCAACCCCCTGATCCATATCCAGACTTGCCCTGATGCCTAATGGCAAGGGCCGGAAGATCTCTCCATGGCCGATGGGTAATCCGGAAAAAACCGGCAGCTCGCAGGTAGAGGCAAATTGTTGCAGTACACCAGCCACGGTACTGCACCCATCGGCTTCTTCGCCGCCGCTAAAATCACCAAAAATAATGGCCTGAGTATGCTTTAGCCAACCGCTCAAACGTAATTGCGTCAGCAAACGATCGATTTCATAACCCCGCTCGCCCACCTCTTCGAGCACCAAAATATGGGGCACTGAAATACCGGCCCAGCGTGTTCCTGACAGACAGACCAGGCTGGTCAGATTACCACCACGCAATGGGGCATCGAGGTGAAATCCGGTAGCCCGGGCCGCACTGTTTTGAGGCCGTAACCGATCATAATGAAGCTCACTTGTTTTGCCCGCGAGTAACTGTCGCAATTCACTACCGTGGGTGTCCTCGTCAGACTCATCTACCAGCTGGTTAAACATCCGGGCCTGTAACATCGGCCAGCCAAGGCGCTCCATCAAAAGCTGTTGCAATATGGTGATGTCGCTATAACCGATTAATATTTTTTGTCTGCCAGCAGCGAGCAAATCATCCAGCCCCGGCAACAACCGCAAACAACCGTAACCGCCACGCACCGCCCAGATCAAACGTGAATCCCTGGCACACAATGCCGTTTTCAATTGCATCAGGCGCACACTGTCCTCATTGGCCATGATTCCTGGCTGACCGAACAATTCTCCTGATACCCGTGGGACATAGCCCCAGCGCTGCAATAGCTCCAGTCCAGCGGATAATTGCTCCGCCCCACAAGCAGAAGCCGGCGCAATCACATCGATTATTTCACCCGGCACTGATAATGAAAAAATCTCATTCATCTTTCTTTTTCAACCATCCTGCAATTTTCTATTACCCATTTTCATCAACTCAACAGTAACCTTTCTGTAGCACTCTACCGTAATTATTGCTTGACCCGGTGCCTGTGGATGAGTAGGATTTGCATCCCCGTTCCCCGGTAGCTCAGTTGGTAGAGCAGGTGGCTGTTAACCACCTTGTCGGCAGTTCGAGTCTGTCCCGGGGAGCCACACTATACGCCGAGACATCCTTGATCATTTTCCGGAGTCTTGGCCCAGCGGCAATAACCGCTCAGGCTGATAACGCAAAATAATATCTTTTGGCCTGATCTCAATTTTTTCAATGAATTGAGAAAAGAATTTCCAGGTTTTTTTGCCGTCTTTTGGATGCGTTATCGACTGGGTCAGGAATTCAATCGATTAATCACTATTTATTGCCCAACACAAACATACTCACGATCGACACGAATGTGACCCCCCCCAAGAATGGCCCCAGCGATCTGGTAGCCGCTGATAATAATATATGTACTAGGAGGCTGTCCGAGAACAGAGAGCCTACTGCGGAAAAGCGGGCTTTGGTCCATTTTTCCGCTCATTTTCGTTAAATAGAACGACTATTCGCCTCAAATGATCGAAAAAATAGCCTCAAATCCGCT